>JBKGVB010000026.1:0-26921 GCA_046462475.1 Saccharimonadales bacterium (SeqCode)
ACTGGGATTGAACCAGTGACCTTAGGCTTATGAGTCCTACGCTCTAACCAACTGAGCTACGCTGCCACATTGCTCAGATTAGTTTAACAGATGATACGATTGATTTCCAGTGGTATACTAGGCATAAGAGTTATGGATCTGTCGCGTTTCAATATTACTGGGCGAAAAGAAGCAGCATTGGTAGTGGCGCAAAATAATCAGCGGCTTATTCGAGTGCGATGGATCTATATGATACTGGTGGCCGGCGTCGCTATCGGTACTACGCTGCTTGCTAAAGGAAATACGCCTGCAGTACTGTTTTATTCTTGCGTACTAGCAGCCGGGCTTGCCGTCAACGGTATTTTTGCGCTCCTCGTGCATATTGCCAAGACGCAGCTAAGAACGCAGCGCTTGCTAACATTTGCTCAACTGACTATGGATCTTGCAATGGCTGGCGTGGTGACATTTGTAATGGGTGGTGTAGATGCCCGCACTACTGTCCTCTTTGTATTTCCAATCTTGGTAGCGGCGCTAATATTTCATGGCTCACTAGTCATGCTAGTGGCGGCGCTAAGCGGTGCTACATATGTAGCTACGGTGTTGCTTGATCAGTATATTCATGAACGATCAATCGATCTGACACTACTGACAGTACCACTCTTATTTTATCCGGCAGTGTTCTTGCTGCTAGGGCAGATTGTAAAATCTCTCGAGCATATTGAAACAATTGAAGCGCGAGAAAAGGCGTATGACAGCTTTTTGTCGCTGATTGCCCATCAGTTGAAGCATCCGGCGTCGGCGGTGACAACGATTATCGATGCGATAGATCATAGTAAGACGCCGCCGAATGATGAGGTACGCCAGTATATTGCGATGTTAAAAGCTGAAAATGAGAATCAAACACGCTTGATCGATAATCTACTGGAGGCAGCGCCACACCGTCACGGAGAGCTTCATCTTGAGGAGATACGGATTGATGAACTCGTTGATAAAATCGCTCAAAAGGTTGCTGCGGCGAATGATCGAGCTAGTGACCTAAAGAAAATGCCCGAGAGTGTTGAGAGCAAAATATATGCGAGTCAGATTCGTCTTGGGCTGGCATTGACGAATATTTTTGATAACGCATTTCGCTACAGTCATCCTGGTGATGGCGTGCAATACGCAGTCGAGGAAAGATCTGATATAGTCAAGATATTGATTCGTGATAGCGGTAAAGGTATGAGTGAAGAACAGATCGCGCATCAGTTGAAACGGTTTACAAATGAGGGCATTCGCGGCATGGAGGACGGGCATATCGGAGGCCTTGGCCTTGGACTTTTTGCTGCTTCCCAGATCACGAATGCGCATGGAGGTCGGCTGGCAATCCATTCTGGATCAGGAGTCGGTACGACGGTGATAGTAACACTACCAAAGGAGCAAACAGATGAAAAAACACGTATTAATGATTGAAGACTTTCCAGTCATGCAAAAGTTTTATAAAAATGCACTCGAGGCGGCGGGCTATCAGCTTGATGTTGCTGGCGATGGGGAGAGTGCGCTCCGTATGGTGGCGGAGGCTGACTACGACGTGATTTTACTCGACATGCTGCTGCCAAATATCAATGGCATTGAGTTCTTGGAACGCTTTTCATCGCGCCCAGCACAGACAAAGATTATTGTTCTGAGTGATTTTACTGACGAAAGCCGTATCAAGCGAGCTCGTGAGCTCGGGGTAAGTGACTATTTGGTGAAGTCTGACTATCCCCCATCGGAATTAGTAAAGAAACTCGAAGCGCTGTCCCCTAACGAAAAATAGTCATTAGTTTCCAGGATGATTAATCAACAATAAGACTATGCTTGTGTTGGTATATCCTCTTTGCGACTGCACTTCCAGCCAAGCTGAGCAGGAATGTGAGAATAAATCCCGCGACGGCCATAGAAAGTGACCAGCCAAGTGGCGTCACTCGGTGGAGCAGCCATGGTGCAAGCAAGACATCGTTCAAGACGAAGCTGATAGTGAGCCCGATGGATACAATCAGTGTCGTTGCCACTTCGCTCTTGGTGCCAAGCCCACGACGACGTAGCCAATAGTAGACTGGGATGCTTAGAATAAATGGTGCGAGGATACTTCCTGTAGTAAGTACGATTGATATAATGGCTTCTTGTTGTGCTTTAAAGGTAAGTGCGTAGGCAAGACCTATGATAAGAATAGTAGCTAGGGCAATGCCGAGAATGCCAATAGTATAAGAGATGGCAGTTGTTTTCTTCATAATGACTCCTTTGAGATAGTTTCTAATAATGTGCGCGTTGATGGCGTAAGTAATGGTTCGATATGCATGGTAATGAATTTTTGCAGTACAGCTCGCCCTGTTTCAGTTAGTCGGTAGTATTTGCGATCTGGGCCACCCCCAGGTGAGGCTTCTTTGCTGACACTGACAAGTCCAAGAGAGGTGAAACGACGCAGGGCGCGGTAAAGACTCTGCTCCTTGACGTTAAGGTGTCCATTTGTTGCTTGGTTCATAAAGACGGTAATCTCTTGTGCATACTTTTTGCCATCGAGGATAGCCAGCAGTACCCAGAGAGTTAATTGTCCTTTTTTATATACCTCATCCCAGTCTGTGACGAGATCGTTGATTAGGTGTTCGTTCGTACTCATTCCTTTCGTTCGGTAGTATACCTAAAGAATAGTACCTAAGGAATACACTGTCAATACTCTTTATGTATCAATGGTATAATGTAAAATGTAGTTCCTACGATACACACTAAGCGTATTTGCTAAAGCGTCCCTCTAGGATCGTCATTCATATCGTCTTCGGATTCTTCGCTTCAGAAACGGGCAAGAAAACGGGCGAACAATTAGAAAAACGTTTCTTCAAACTTAATTTTGGAGAATTTTCCTATGAATGATGAGCTTTTTCTCAATGAACAAATAGAAGTTCTGACGATCTTTAGATCAGGGCGGACGATGTGTGAGCCGATAAAATTTCGCCGGGCAAGTGGTCGGGAAGTTGTAGTGACGGAAATCGGGTTGCGCCACCCGACGATGCACGGCACCAGAACAGTACACGTGTTTGATGTGACTGATGGCGGGGCAGATTACCGATTAGAATTTGATAGTGAGCGATTGACCTGGCGACTGACGATGGAGGCGGATCATGTATAATGCTGCCCGACCGCTCATCATGCATATCGATCTTAACTCGTGCTTCGCGACAGTCGAACAGCAGGCAAGACCAAGATTGCGTGGTCGGCCAGTTGCGATCGTTAATCGGCGCACTGATACGACGATGATCGTGACGTGTAGCTATGAGGCAAAGGCGATGGGCGTGAAGCTCGGTATGCGCCTAAGGGATGCGAAGAAACTTTGCCCCGATTTGATTGGACTTGAGAGCGACCCGCCAAAATATAAGTTTGTCTACCATCAGCTGATGCGGATTATGAATGATTACTCAGCGCATGTACGCATGAAGAGTATCGATGAGGGAGTAATCGATTTTTCTGAGAGCACCTTAGCGATGCAGGCACGTGATTTAAAGGATATTGGGTGGGAGATAAAAACCAGACTGTGGAATGAAGTCGGCAAGGCGATGAACTGCAATATCGGTATCGCAACGAATCGATTTCTTGCGAAAACTGCGGCTTCCCTACACAAGCCCAATGGCCTTGATGAAATTACTCATGAGAATCTACGCAGTACATTAGAGACGTTAGACCTCGAAGATTTAACGGGGATCGCCAGGCAAAATCATGCCAGGCTTGAAGCTGTCGGTATTACTACTCCGGTTGAGTTTCTTGATGCTGACGAAGCAATACTGAGAGGGCAAGTATTCAAAAGTATCGAGGGGACACATTGGCATAAGCGTCTGCGAGGATGGGAAGTCGACAAACGTGATTTTGCGCTCAAGTCTGCCGGGAGGCAGTTCGTAATGGATGGGTACCGGTTGCCGTACGATGCGGTCTTGAAGCGGCTTCATCATCTTTCGGAAGAAACGGGTCATAAAATACGTTCAAAAGGCATGGTTGCTCGAGGCGTAATGGTGTATGCGCGTACCTACGATTATGGTGGTTGGCATGCAAAACATATGGCGTCACTTCCCTTTTTTTCAAATGAGGCAATTTATGCCCATGCAAAACGATTATTTGAGGGCGCTCCAAATGGCATCAAGATGATAGCGGTGACATGCTATGGGTTGGAGCCGGCTGGGCAGGATACGCAGCTGCAGCTATTTGGCGATGAACTAGCCCGGGAACATGCGATGACAGACGCAGTAGATGAGATTAATAGCCGCTACGGCAAGCGCGTGATTCACTCAGCAGATACGCTTGGTTTAGAGGAGAGAGTAAAAGAAAAGATTCCATTTGGCTCGACGAGGTATATGGATTAGGCGTAGAATTGTAGTATGCGGGAAATTACACGAGATATTGTCGGCGGGGTGATTGTGGCAGCCGATGGTAAAGTACTCCTTGGGCACAATGTCAAAGGTGGCGTATTTGATGATAAATGGGTTGTGCCTGGTGGTGGTGTTGAAGAAGGTGAGACCAAAGAAGTGGCGTTGCAGCGTGAGATGCTCGAAGAGACGGGTATTGATATATCGGATGCAGTAGCGACTCCATTCGAAACTACATTTTCGGCCAGTGCTGAGAAGACATTACGAGATACTGGCGAGCGTGTCCTCGTGCATATGACTTTTTATGATTTTATTATTCGGCTGCAGCGTAATTCTACGGAAGTTCCTATTAAGAGCGGTGACGATTATCAGGACGGTCAGTGGTTTTCAGCGCAGCAGCTCGCGACGCTCGAGCTTGCGCATCCGACAAGGCGTCGATTGGTAGAAGGAGGATTTTTTGATGGCGGTAAGTAAACGAACGGTAACATTTGGCGCAGTTGGTGGCATGGTCGTTGGTGGTGTTGTGCCATTTCTATGGGGCGACTATAACTCGTTTGATTTTACGAATGTAATGACGACAATGGTCGGTGGCTTTCTAGGTATTTGGCTGGCGGTGTTCTTAGGCAAGCGTTTTGATTTCTAAATGAAGTATATAGTCGCAGTATCCGGCGGGGTGGATTCGGTGGTATTGCTCGATATGCTTGCGAAAGAACATGGTCCGGATCAGCTCGTTGTTGCCCATTTTGATCATGGTATCCGTCCTGAAAGTGATGCTGACGCACGGTTTGTCCGGGCGCTTGCCGGGCAATACGATCTGCCCTTTGAGACTCGACGTGAAGAATTGGGAGCGAATGCATCAGAGGCATTAGCCCGCGAACGACGCTATGCATTTCTGTGGGATGTTGCTAAAAAGCACGATGCAACAATCGTAACGGCCCATCATCAGGATGATCTGATTGAAACTATCGCGATTAACCTTGTACGAGGTACTGGATGGCGAGGGCTGGCAGTGTTTGCGAATAGTACTGTCAAGCGCCCGCTGGTCGATAAGACAAAGTCGGAACTATATACCTATGCCCTTTCGCATAATCTAGAGTGGGTAGAGGATGAGACGAACGGCCACGATGTGTACTTGCGAAATCGCCTAAGGCGTACGCTCGCAAGTGGGCTTTCAAATGACGCGAGAGATAAGCTACTTCATCTCTGGAACCAGCAAGTAAACATACGAACATCTATTGAACAGGAATTAGAGGGTATCCCTGAGTCAGTATGTGAACTGCGCTATTTCTTCATTATGCTCCCAGAGACTGTTGCCGCGGAAATACTTGGGTATAGAACGAAGGGCGTTTTAACGCGTCCGCAGATCGTTCGACTGCTACTAGCTATCAAGACAGCTTCGCCCCATACGGTCTGTGAGCCGGGAGGGGGTTTGCGCGTAGAGTTTGGCGTCAAAGATTTTGCAGTAGTTTCACTATGAAACCCCTTTCGAAACTGATATAATTAAACAAGTTTAATCATGCCTTCTACTAATAGTGGCGCACCTGAGAGAGGAGAAACTGTCTAGTTATGCCAAAAACCCCGAAACCACCAAAGAAATCAGTGGGTAATGCGATCCGATTGACGATTTTTTGGATTATTATGGTGGCCATTGTGGTCGCTGTATTTTCCTTTGGATCGCCAGCGGCGAACCTGAAAAATGTATCAATTTCAGAAGTGATCAATGAGGCAAATGCCGGTAAATTGAGCAAGATTCAGGGTCGTGGTGATGATCTGACAATCACCGTTAAGGGTCAAGATAAGCCAACTGAAAAGTCGTTTATTCAGGGTGGTGTGAGCGCGCTCCTTTCAAAGGACACATTGAATGATAAGGGCAAGGGCATCCTCAGCGACAGTGCGCCAAGTCAGACGGGTTCTACATTGTGGAATATCGCAATCATTGTAGTACCCGTGCTCTTGATCGGCGCGTTGTTTATGTTTATGATGCGCCAGGCCCAGGGACAGAACAATCAAGCTCTGGGATTTGGCAAGTCGAAGGCAAAACTCTACGGTCTTGATAAAGAAAAGGTCGTCTTTAATGATATCGCCGGTAATGATGCGGCAAAGCAGGATCTCGAGGAAGTTGTCGATTTCCTGAAGCATCCGAAAAAATACCAAAGTCTTGGTGCGAAGATTCCAAAGGGCGTTCTCTTGGTAGGAAATCCTGGAACAGGTAAGACAATGCTTGCACGTGCGGTTGCAGGTGAGGCAAATGTGCCGTTCTTCTCGATCTCTGGATCAGAATTTGTCGAAATGTTTGTTGGTGTCGGTGCATCACGTGTGCGAGACTTGTTTGCGAAAGCTAAAAAGAATGCGCCAGCAATTATCTTTATCGACGAGATTGATGCAGTGGGGCGCAAGCGTGGCTCAGGCATGGGTGGCGGTCATGATGAACGAGAGCAAACATTGAACCAGATCTTGGTAGAGATGGATGGATTTGAGACAGGTACAAATGTAATAGTACTCGCGGCAACAAACCGTGCCGATGTTCTCGACCCTGCCCTGCTCCGACCTGGCCGTTTTGATCGTCGTACGAACATCATGCTTCCTGAACGAAAAGACCGCGAAGCAATTCTCAAAGTTCATTTCAAAAACAAGCCAACGGACAATACAGTTAATCTCGATAAGCTTGCAGCGAAAACTGCCGGCTCGAGTGGTGCTGATCTGGCAAATATCGCTAATGAAGCTGCTATCATTGCAGCACGACGCAACTCCAAAGAAATATCTGGTGCTGATGTCACTGAAGCATTCGAAAAAGTTGCGATCGGTCCTGAGCGAAAAACAAAGGTCATGAATGATAAAGAAAAAGAGCTAACTGCCTATCATGAGGCTGGACACGCAATTGTCGGTCATGTTTTGCCAGATTCTGATCCTGTACATAAGGTGACAATCATTCCTCGTGGCGGTACTGGTGGGGTGACATGGTTCTTGCCACCTGAAGACAAGAGCTACACGAATGTATATGAGTTCAAGGATATTCTTGCGCGCGCCATGGGCGGCCGTGTGGCAGAGAAGATTATGTATGGCGACGATGGTATCACAACCGGTGCTGGCTCAGACCTTCGAAACGCAACAAACATTGCCCGCGATATGGTCATCGAGCAGGGTATGGGTACGACATTACGCGACCAAGTATTCCATGAAGATAATGGTGGTATGGTGTTTGACAAGATCACGCACGAACGTCCATATAGTGACGATACAGCGAAAGAGATCGACGATGAAGTCGAGAAGCTCATAAAAGAGGCGGCTCATCGTGCCGAAATCGTACTGCAGAACAACCGTCCAAGTCTTGATGCACTTGCCGCTGCACTACTAAAAGATGAGACGCTTGAAGAGACCGAAGTCGACCGGATTCTAAAAGACGCAAAACTACCAAAAGAGGCGATGCTTCACGCAGCATAGGACACTATGGGACGAGTACAAAGTGTCGTCGCGAGGGCTAACCGAAAACTTACCGTTCAAATTGCAGCGGCACTGTTAGCTGGTTCGACATTCGTCTCGAGTCTGCTTGGCATCTATCGTGATCGTATTTTAAACGGGCTTTACTTGCCGACGCATACAAACCCTGGCTATGCTGTTGGGATTGATGCATATACGGCAGCCTTCACGATTCCTGACTTCATGTTCTTTGTCTTGGTGTCTGGGGCGTTGAGTGTTACATTTATTCCCGTCTTTAATCAGCGACTAATTACTGGCAATAAGAAATCTGCCTGGGAATTATCGACGAGCTTGATTAACCTTATGGCAATTGCAACGCTAGTTGCCTCCGTACTGATCATCATCTTTGCTGATCCACTCGTGACGTATATTGTTGGTCCTGGGTTCGATGAGCGCGGTCACGTACTGGCAGTCAGCATGATGCGCGTTATTGCGGTAAATCCATTCCTCTTTGCAATCGCAGCAGTCATTGCAAGCGTTCAGCAAGCAGTAGGACGTTTTACGTTTTATACACTCGCACCAATGATATACAACATCGGTATTATTATCGGAGCCTTGTTTTTTACGAGTGGTATTACAATCTTTGGTTGGCGAATCTTCGATGGCGGAATCATGGGTGTGGCGCTTGGTGTTGTGCTCGGATCCATTATGCAACTCGTTGTCAGTTCTATCGGTTTGATCGGGCTAGGGTTTGACTATCGTTTCAAGATTTACTGGCGCAACAAGGGATTTCGTCGTGTGCTGCAGCTTCTTCCGCCGCGATCACTTGATCAAGGAATGGATTACTTTAACGGTATTGTCGAAATGAACATTGCATCACGGATGGCTGATGGAACGGTACGTGCCTATCAGCAGGCGTCAGCCCTCAGTTTAATGCCAATCAATTTGATTGGTGTGGCAATTTCGACAGCTGCATTCCCAAAAATGACCGAACGACTGAGCCAGGGACGACCTGATCTGTACAGGACTGAACTGCGTTCGGTGCTGAGAGTTATTATTTGGTTGGCGTTGCCGATCGCTATGGTGACATTCTTTACGCGTGGGTATGTGGTAAGCTTTATTGCGCCAACGGGAACGGTGAACTATCTTATGGCGGGGCTCTTGGGCGCATTGATTATTGCGATTCTCTTTCGCTCGATCTATTACATTGCAGCGCGCAGCTTCTACGCTCACCAAGATACAAAGACACCGCTCTATGTCTCATTCTTTTCAATTGGTCTCAATATCACACTGGCGGTATGGTTTACGAGTGCACTGGGCATGGGTGCATATGGACTTGCCTGGGCTCAGTCGATTGTGGCTATGGCAGAAGTAGTCATTCTATTTGTTATTATGGCTCGGCGTACTCCAGGATTGTTTGGACTGCAATTCTGGACGGCAGTAGGTCGTATGGCGAGCGCAACTGGATTTACGACTGTCGTATGTTATCTCATGGTACTTCTGTTGCCGCTGCGGGCAACCGACCAGAGCATTATCACGACATTTCCAAAGTTCTGTGTGATAGCTTTCGTGAGCCTCGCAGCATACGTATTCTTTAGTAAGTTATTGCAGCTCGATGAGGCAAGGCCAGTTATTAGGATGACAAAGCGACTTCTTTTTAATCGAGTGTTTGCAAAGGTACAGAAATAGTATGGCAACTACAGATTCGATTCGTAACTTTTGTATTATTGCGCACATTGATCATGGCAAGAGTACACTTGCTGACCGCATGATGGAGCTGACCGGTACGGTTGAAAAGCGTGACATGAAGTCGCAGCTTCTTGATTCTATGGATTTGGAGCGTGAAAAGGGAATTACTATCAAGCTTGCTCCGGTTCGTATGAAATATAAAGACATCGACTTTAATCTCATTGATACTCCTGGGCACGTCGACTTTAGCTATGAAGTATCGCGCTCGCTCGAAGCATGCGAAGGGGCGGTCTTGGTAGTGGATGCGAGTCAGGGTATTCAGGCACAAACACTTGCCAATGTGTATCTTGCGATGGAGTCCGGACTCGAAATCATTCCGGTACTTAATAAGGTGGATTTGCCAGCGGCTGATGTGCCGAAAGTTTCAAAAGAAGTTATCAATCTTCTTGGATGCAGCGATGAGGATATTATCAAGATTAGCGCCAAGACTGGGGAGAATGTCGACCAGGTGCTTGATGCCATTATTGAGCGTATTCCGGCGCCAAAAGGTGAGACGAGCAAGCCAACGCGTGCATTGATCTTTGACAGCTATTACGATGACTATCGAGGTGTGATTCTCTACACACGTGTTGTTGACGGTGCGATAAAAAAAGGCGACACAATAGAAATGCTTGCGACAAAAAAGGATGGGCTTGCATTAGAAGTCGGCGCGCTTTCGCCGACAATGAAGGCTGAGGTTGAGATTGCAACCGGTGAGATTGGCTACATTGTTACGAACCTTAAGACAACGCGTGATGCCCGTGTTGGAGATACGATTACAGCTGCACGATCACGAGCTGCGGAACCATTGCCAGGCTACAAGCACGTAAAGCCATTTGTGTATGCTGGCTTTTTCCCAGTATCAAACGAAGACTACAATGATCTAAAAGAAGCAATCGAAAAACTGAGCTTGAGTGATTCAGCACTGCAATTTGAGCCAGAAAACTCCCCTGTTCTGGGCTTCGGTGTTCGTATTGGTTTCCTTGGGCTGCTGCATATGGATATTATTCGCGAGCGACTCGAGCGGGAATACAACCTGGATCTCGTGGTGACAAATCCATCCACGGATTATCAGATTACGACGACGACCAGTGAGGAAATCGATATAAAGTCTGCGAGTGAATTGCCTGATGTAACAAAGGTGGCAGAGATTCGTGAACCTTGGATTAACGGTGAGATCGTCGTGCCCGAACAGTATATTGGTAGCGTTATTCAATTGATTGTTTCAAAACGCGGCCGACAAAAAAACCTCAGCTATATAGATGAACGTGCGCTTATTTCGTTTGAAGCACCTCTTGCAAATTTATTGACTGATTTCTATGATCAGCTGAAAAGTGTGACGAGCGGCTACGGCAGTTTCAATTACGAGCTATCTGGCTATCGGGCAGAAGATCTTGTACGTGTCGACTTTTATGTATCGGGAGAGATGGTCGATGCACTATCGGTCATGTGTCACCGCTCAGAGAGTCAAAGTCTTGGTCGCGATGTCGTAAAAAAATTGAAAGATGTCGTGCCTCGCCAAAGCTTCCAGGTCTCCTTGCAGGCTGCGATTGGCGGCAAATTCATTGCGCGTGAAGATATCTCAGCATATCGAAAGGATGTTACCGGATACTTGTATGGCGGCGATGTTTCGCGCAAGAAAAAACTTCTTGCAAAACAAGCAAAAGGTAAGAAGCGTATGAAGCGCTTTGGAAAAGTTGATATCCCGTCTGAAGCATTCACGGTCATGTTAAAGCGAGATTAGTATGAAATATTTTAATGCGAAAATCTCCCAGCTACAGAAAATAGCGGCACACAAATACGCCCGAATGGGTGTATTGGTCCTTTTTGCATTGCAAGCATTATTTCTCGTAGCGGTAATGCCAATCGGCATCCCGCCTGACGAAAATAATCATATCGAATTTATTGAGTACTATGCCGACCATTCATTGAGTCCGTTTTTTACTAATCAGACTCCTACTTGGTCCCTTGGAGATAAGACTCGTGAGGTGGATTATGTGTACCATTACGTCGGAAGCTTAATTGCGCGCATTTTGCCGGGCGAACATCTCGATGTATATGTCTTGCGTGTTATTAGTGTGGCAATGGCTATTGTGACATTCCTTGTTTTGATTCGTGTCCTCAAGAGTCTGCGGGTGAGTGATGGGGCAATCAGTGTTGGATTGCTTATGTTTACGAACCTACCGATGGTGTTGATGCTGTCAGCGGCCGTAAACAATGATGTGTCGGTGTGGCTTATCACGGTAGTTGGCATATGGCTTGTGCTGCGGATTTGGCGACAGCCACAGCTTCTCGACGTACTCTGGCTGTTGAGCTTGTCGGCATTCGGTGGACTTATCAAACGTACCCTATTCCCTATTATGCTCGTCATGGCACTCTCGGCGGTGGTGTTGGTTGTGAGAAAATGGAAGACGTTTCGAAAAAGCTTTTCTCGGATCGATTGGCGGCTTATTGTGGCAGGCATCATCTTGATACTTGGGATTGGACTCTTCGCTGAACGAGTAGGTGGAAATATCCTTCAATATCATACGATTACTCCTAACTGTGAGCAGGTGCAGAGCGAAAAAGACTGTGAAGTATTTTGGCAAAATGCTCGTGGGCGGTGGATTGCAAGTGGAGCACCGGCTAGCACGAATATTTGGCTGCCACAAGGCATGACCGTTGAATCTTCGCTGATGCCAATTCCACTTTTTATGATCAAGTGGGCGAGCGTAACTGCATTTAATGTGATCGATATTCAGACACAAGGTTGGTATCATGCTGTCACTCCACCTGCATGGATTGTTGCGATATTATTTATCGTTTTAAGTTGTGTGATTATCTACGGCGTTATCTACGACCTAAAACATCTGAATAAAGATCCTTTATCGGCGAGGCGGCTCTTTGTGTTGATAATAGGTTTCGTGGTTGTATTTGCGCAGCTAGCGGCAAACTATGCATCATACCGGTCGACACATATCTTCGGACTTGCTCTTAATGGGCGCTATATTCTGCCAGCTTTGATTTTATTCGTTGGTCTAGCGTGTTTCTATGGAAGAAAATTACTTGGACCAAAATCAAGAGTAGTGCTCGCAAGTGCCATGGTAGTGATGATCTTCCTTGGTGCCGGATTGCTGATTATGGTCAGAAATCATCAGCTCTTTACGGGATGAGCACGTGCTCGACGCTCTAGTGTGGCGAGGATATCGGTATATACTTCGTCTGGTGTCATGCTTCCATCAATCCGATCAAGTAAGCCCATAGTCTCGTAGTGCGCAATGACTGGGAGGGTCTTTTCTCTATATTCTTCGAGGCGTTTTTTCAAGATCTCTTCCGTGTCATCGTACCGGCCACCGCGATCATCATGACGTTCGAGCATTCGCCAGCGTTCTAATACTTCATCCTCCGACAAATCAAGATAAATAACTACTTTTAAGTCATGGTTTGCTGCAGACAGCGCCTGAAGTACGCCCATTTCTTCGCCACTCCAGCGCCCAACAGAGCTTAGAATGAGCGGATGATTGGCGAATTCGGACTTTGTGAGAAAGGGCAGGACAATGTTGACATAATCTTCGCTCGGGATGAGCTCGCCGCGGTGGAGTGCTGCTTCGACATGAGCTGGGATAGTGGAATTGCGTAATATATCGCCTCCACCAAGTAGTGATGCGCCGAAAGTATCGGCAAGTTTCTTGCCTTGGGTGTCTTTTCCAGCGAAGGGTCGGCCAAATATATTGATTGCGCCGGTGCCAAGCCAAGTCTTTATGTCGTCAGTCTTCATTACTACTAGTGTAACAAATTAGCACTCACCTTGAAAGAGTGCTAGATTTTGCTATAATCAAGGTATGACCGAGCGCCAAATAGCAATTCTTACTGCCATCATAGAGCAATATGCCGAGGTGGCTTCCCCTGTCGGTAGCGTAACGCTAGCGAAGCTTTTCAATGTATCATCGGCAACCATACGCTCCGAGATGGCGAAGCTGGAGGAGTTAGGCCTGATTGCGCAGCCGCACACGAGTGCTGGACGTATTCCGACAGATAAGGGGTATCGTTTTTACGTCAATCTGCTGACGCAGCAAAATGAGACAACGCAGCTCGAGCTTGATCGTAGTGCGAGAACAATTGAGGCTCGCGTGGCAAATAACAATCGAGCTGATCGGGCGATTCGCAGTGCCGTCGATAGCTTAGTTGACCTGACGCAAAATCTTGGACTGGCAACAATTGGTGATGAGCTCTACCTTGCTGGTATGGGAAATCTTTTTTCACATCCAGAATTTCTTGGTGGTGCTAATGCGCAAAACGTCGCGCGTCTACTTGATAATCTAGAGCCATGGCTACGCGAAGCAGCACCAAACGAGCCACTGAATGTCTTTATTGGTACAGAGAATCCGATCGGAAAGACTTCGGGTGCCACACTCATCATTAGCAAGTTTCGCTCACCGTTCTCAGACAGTAGCTATATCGGCGTTCTCGGACCTACGCGTCAAAGCTACGCGCGTGTCATGCGTTTGGTTCGACAAACCGGAGCGATGCTTGAGGAGGCGCTGTAGTTATGGCTGAATGGCTTGGCCACCTCATGAGCAACTGGCCCACCTGGGCAGTTGTAATGGGTATACTGGTAATTTGTCTCATTGGATCATGCGTTGCATTCATTGAAGGTTTTTTGTGGCCAGGCGCAGTAGTGCCATCCTTGAGAAGGAGGCGGCATGGCAAAAAGTAAAGCAAAAAATACTCTCATCAGGATCGTTATTACCACAATCATCGGTGCTATTATTACCTGGGTGACAGAATGGGCATGGGTGAGTGATAAAAAGGAGAAGCATGGCAAAAAGTAGCAAACAGGAAGAATTAGAGCAGCAGATTAATGAGCTGACGCAAGATCTGCAGCGTACACGAGCGGATTTTGAAAACTATCGAAAGCGTGTTGAGCTGGAAAAGACCCAGGCGCGTGAAGCAGGACAGGCAAGTGCAGCTCTAAAGCTATTGCCGACTATTGATAATATTGAACGTGCTATCGCACATGCTCCAGAGGATATTAAAGATAATCCTTGGGTACAGGGTGTAATGAACTTAACCAAGCAACTCGATAAATCTCTCGATGCATTGAATCTCAAACGTATCGAAGCTGAGTCAGGTGTCATGTTTAATCCAGAGCTTCACGAAGCAATTCAATTTGATGAGGATTCTGAGGGCGAGCATGAAGTGATTGCTGAGGAGCTACAGGCAGGGTATACGTTGAATGGCGTCCCGATTCGCCACGCAATGGTGAAAGTCACTCGAAAATAACATAGCTACTTCTCCACAAGAAGATCCGGTTTTTGGCCGGATCTTTGATTTTAAGGGGTAAAATAGCGAATTGGCACTCTTGACATGAGAGTGCTAATTTATGTACACTAGAGATAGTTTTGGCACTGTACTGCGAGGAGTGCTAAAATAAGATATAGAATTTCATACTTATTTCTAACAGTGAAAGGGGAATAACAATGGGTAAAATTATCGGAATCGACCTTGGTACGACCAACAGCGCTTTTGCGTATATGGTAGCCGGCAAGCCGGAAGTGATTGCAAATGCTGAAGGTAACCGCACGACGCCAAGTGTTGTTGCGATCAATAAAAAGGGCGAACGTCTCGTCGGCCAGGTCGCGCAGCGCCAGCGTGTCACGAATGCTGAAAACACTATTTACGGCGTCAAGCGTCTGATCGGCCGTAAGCCATCTGATCCAGAAGTGAAAAAAGACGAAGACATTATGCCGTACAAGATTGTTGAGAAAAATGGCGGTGTCGCAGTGAAGATGGGCGACAAAGAATATACACCAGAAGAAGTCTCGGCAATGATTCTCTCAAAGATCAAAGCTGATGCTGAAGCATTTCTTGGTGAGCCAGTCACTGAAGCGGTCATTACTGTACCTGCATATTTCGACGACTCACAGCGTCAGGCAACAAAGGATGCCGGTAAGATTGCTGGCCTCGAAGTAAAGCGAATCATCAATGAGCCGACTGCAGCAGCACTTGCCTATGGCCTCGAAAACAAGAAAGATGAAAAGATTGCTGTCTTCGACCTTGGTGGTGGTACATTTGACGTTTCTATTCTTGAGCTTGGTGATGGTGTATTCGAAGTTCGCTCAACCAATGGCGACACACACCTTGGTGGTGAAGACTTTGACAACCGCATAGTAAATCACTTCCTGGATGTATTCCAGAAAGAAGAAGGCATCGATCTCAAAAACGACAAGGCCGCTATGCAGCGCCTCAAGGACGAAGCTGAAAAGGCAAAGAAAGAACTTTCAAGCACCAATGAATACGAAGTAAACCTTCCATTTATTACTGCTGATGCTGATGGTCCAAAGCACTTCGAATACAAACTTACTCGCGCTAAGCTAGAAGAACTTGTAAAAGACCTGATCGATCGTCTGGCAGGTCCTGTTGAAAAAGCGCTCAAGGATGCTGATGTTAAGGCCAGCGAGATTGACGAAGTAGTGCTTGTTGGTGGCATGACCCGCATGCCTGCGGTGGTTGAAAAAGTAAAAGCAATCTTTGGCAAGGACCCGCTCAAGGGCGTGAATCCAGACGAAGTAGTTGCTGTTGGTGCGGCGATCCAGGGTGGTGTTCTCCAAGGTGACGTAAAGGATGTGCTTCTACTTGATGTAACTCCACTGACGCTTGGTATCGAGACGGCTGGCGGTGTGCGTACGGCCATGATCGATCGCAACACAACCGTGCCGACTTCAAAAAGCCAAGTATTCTCGACCTATGCAGATAACCAGCCGCAAGTTGAAATCCATGTTCTTCAGGGTGAGCGTGAAATGGCGAATGACAATAAGTCACTCGGTACCTTTGTACTTGACGGTATCGCGCCAGCACCACGTGGCGTTCCGCAAATTGAAGTCACATTTAATATCGATGCCAATGGTATCTTGAACGTTTCTGCAAAAGATAAGGGAACTGGCAAGGAGCAGTCGATTACTATCCAAGACTCTGGAAATATGAGCAAGGAAGACATCGAGAAAGCGCAAAAAGAAGCTGAAATGCACGCTGATGAAGATAAGAAAAAGCGCGAAGCTGTCGATACGCGCAATCAGCTCGAAAATGCTATCTACCAGGCTGAAAAAATGCCAGATGAATACAAAGACAAGATCTCAGACGATGATAAAAAGGTAATCAAAGATGCTGTCGAAGAAGCGAAAAAAGTCCAGTCTGATGACAAAGCAGACAAAGATACCCTCGAAGCAGCAGTGAAAGCCCTCAACGACAAGGTCATGCCAATCGGTGCCAAGCTCTACGAAGCAGCAAGTAAAGAGGAGGCACCTGCCTCTGAAGATGGCGATAAAAAGTCTGATAATGATGAGCCGGTTGAAGGCGAGGTCGTGGACGATAAAAAAGACGAGAAGTAATCTCGCCGAAAATCTCTAAAATATGACGAGTCCCGCATCTGGCTGATGCGGGACTTTTTGTATTCACGTCGTTCGTGTCAGCGGAAACGGACGTCGAAACTTCCAGTACGGAGTACGGAGTCGTAGACACCGTGCACCTTTTGACCACAGAAGATTCCATCGAATGACCACACCTCGAACTGGTGGTCGTCCAGGTTGTGGATTTTCGTGATCTCGATTCTTCCGCGGAACTTCCGCGTGCTCGCCGACGTCTTCAGGAACATGGATACGCGTGTGTCCGCGTCGTGTCCTTTCTCCTTGATGAGGACCCGACCGATGATCTTGGCGATCTCGATGGTGCCGGGGCCACGGCAGATCTCCACCGTGTCGACGGGGACGTGAACGAGAAGTGTGGTGAAAGGCATCGCCTTTCCTCTCTCTGAGCCGATGAGTCCTCGGCAAACGGACGTCGTTCGATCGGTTAACCGATCGACCACCTTGCGTACACAGGGGATTCTCCCAAAAGGATTATCTATATTATACTAAATTTAGTGTAAAAAGTCAATCCATGTGTATTTATTGACATGTGGCTTCTGTCGAAATAATTACAAGATAATCGTCAGGCTTAGACGACTTGTCATACGAGATGACACCATTTGTGAAATGGGCGTATGGCTGGCTATCGTTGTGACCTACTCCAGCTTTAGCGCCAAGCTCTATAGTAACCTTGGCAGTTCCTACTGTCTCGGTACAACTCGTTCCTAATTTACCTGTGTTCAGATCTGTTTTGAACTCCTTGTAGCTATTGTAAGTAGGGTAGGTCGTCCTGCCGTTAAGAGAAGTAATCGTGGCGTGTGTGTTGGTCGGTAATTGGCGAGCGTATAAGTAATCTAGGAGTGGTCGAGAACTGCTCTCAATGGCGATATTGTTGGCAGTGTTGATAGAATATTTCTCGGGCGAGCCAGAGTCTCCTTTGTAGGATAAATTTATAGTGTAGCTTGTATCCCTTTGGTCTGCACAGCGAACCGTACCGTTAATATCTATTTTATTTGCTCCTGCGTCAAAGCCGCCTTGAGTTCTGTTAATAGTTTGTGGAGTGAAGTTACATTGACTACTTGTTTGCAGCTTTGAAATCACTGCATCTAAGCCTTCAATTTTAGGGTCTTGTATAGAAAGTGCGGTACGGTAGAAGACTGGCAGATCATTTTGTAGTAGAGGCTGTAAATCTTTCTGAGCCTGTGCAGAAATCTCCTCATCACTAATAGCAATTGGCGCCTTCACGAAAGTTGTTCCTATCTTGGAAAGAGCCATACCGACTAAGATAGATAGCACTATTGTAACGACACATACGGTTAGTATGATCTTGGCGAATGAGCGTTTCTTTGGTGCAGGCAGTATAGGTGCTGGTGAAGGGGTGGGGCTGCTTAGTAGTGGTGGCTGTTGTGGCTGCGCTTGTGTCGGGTTTTGTTGGTCCTGTGTTGGCTCGTTTGGTAGCATAGGTACGCCTTTCTTCTATTAAGTTATGTGATTATCAAAGTGATAAAAATAATGCCGCCCATACCATGCCCGGATCAGCTCGGTAGAGGGGGGCATTGTACCAGCTACCATCTTCGTTGATGAGTTCTGGATAGGTTTTATGCCGCTCAATGAGCTGTTCGAATTTTGCATATTCATCTGCATATTCTGCGCGCTTAAATCGCTTCAAGCTATGAAGATAAAATGTGCCGTGCCATGTCCAGATACTTGTACCTGTGTAGTTTGGCATCAAGAACTTACCCATGCCAAATCGGAAGTGAAATTTCTCCCAATCCTTGCAGTACTCGAGAGGATAGAGTTTTTCGTAGCCAGTTTCCCGAATATAATCAAAAGTGCTGTCGGCTTTTTCTTTATCATCAATAATACCAAGATGAAATGGCATGAGGCCACATTCCGAACTCCAAGCATTGGTGCTACGATCTGCTTTATAGAATCGGCCGTTCCAGTATTTTTCGTTTAGGATTTTTTGATAAACACTGACGTCGAATGGAAACTCAAGGCCAAGCTCTTTCACGCAGACGCTCATGCGTGCGATGAGTGAGATTGCATAGGCGCTGCGGTCATAATTTACTGCGTCGCGCAGCTCGGCATAGCGAATATTGCGGCGCAGATCGCCCGACTCTGGGTAAAGATACGTCTTGGCGTAATTTTTTAATCGTTCATTGAGGAATGCAATTTCCATTGGGCGAAGTTTGTATTCTGATACTACGAGAGAATGAAGCAGCCACGGCAAAGCATCGACAGATCGTTTCGCAGGCGCATTGAATGTATTGCCGGCTCGGTCGATACAGAGCGTGACATGGTTTGCTTTCATGTAATGCAGCAGCGCCCAGTTCAGTGTGTGGCGTACATTGTCGCCATGACCAAGTTTTGTGAGGCTTTCGGCGACCGTACCAAAATCGCGCATCCAGAAAAAGTCAAAGTGACCAAGTGAAGTGCGGTAAAAATCACCCTCCCATAATCGGTCGATAATCTGCTCGCATATCTCTTGAGGCGTTCCCTCAAATTGTTCGATTTTTCCAAAATAACGGTTGTAGATCTGCCGAACCCATGCCCGAACTGTTCCAAAAATTGCGCCAACGCTGCGATATAGCTGATACATACCCGCCAGTATAACGTGTTTATGCTAAATTAGCGATGATGCCTTGTCCGCCATCTTTGAATCGCGCCGATGATAAACACAACAACGATAGTAATGGCAAGTGACCCAAACATTCTGAGGGATGCTCCATTACGAGTATTTCCCACCGAGCCTTTGATGAGTATGTATGCTCCAAATGCCATGAGCGCAAGGATGATGAGGGTGATCAATAAATAAAATAGTCGGAGCAGTTTGCTGGTTTTTAGCCGCTGACCGGCATTTGCCACGGTATTAGTGGCTGCACTTACGCTAGCGGCATGTGGCGTGCGGATACCGGGCGTTCCGCGCTCGTCACTATAATAGTCAATTTGATGATCGAACTTTTTCGTAAATTCAGTAATTGTCTCTAGGAAGTGAGTGAAGGTGGATGGACTTGTGAGATCAAGCTTGCGGGCGCTGTAAAAATAAATTTCATCATCAACGATTTCGCTATTGAAGTTGCCGAATAGATCCATGAATTTTGTCATGACATCAGGTGTAAATACGTAGAGCGCATCGCGTTCATATTCTTTGGGTGCATAAAGAGTGAATGTATCATTGAAATTTCCTTCTAGACTGAGCCGCTGGCTTGGGTCAATTGCTCCTGGTAGCGGTAAGTCTTGCTTAGCAACTTTCGATGCAAGCATCATGTTCGGTAATCGCCTCGGCAGCTTTATGCGAATATAACCATACGTTGGTCCGCCCGAACTGCGCTCCTGTTGACCGACAATTCGAAAATTACCAATCTCAAAAAATAATGTATCTGGTGTGCGAAGCATGTCTGCGATTCGTACGAAACGAGTACGGAAATAGTTTCCCCGATAACTATCATCACCAAGTGTGTCACGAGCAAATATAAATCCATTGGCTTTTGCAAAATCTGCCAGTCGGTCATTTTTGAGAAACTCTTCCATAATATCTTGGAGACCGAGTAGTCCAACGAGAATAAAGAAGCCTCCCATCCAGAAGAAGCCGCTTATATCTTTGTGGCCAGTGAGAAGCAGGATAATCCCAGTGACAAGAAGGAGTAGGCCAATGAAAATACACACTCCCAATAGGCCGCCCCCTATCTTCCAGGCTGTTGAGTAATGGTGTAATTGTTTAACTAATTGTAGAGGGCTGCGGCGCTTGGTGAGAGGAGAGAAGTTGATTTTTTGCATACTGTTCTCATTATACACTTGCTAAAGTGAGGTATAATTAGAGGAAGATAATGCACTATGCACTAATCATTCTTCAAGTTGTAGTTTTGGTAACTGCCGCAGCGATTTGCTCAGGCCTCAATATTGGTTTGATGTCACTTTCCAAAGCGGACTTGCGGCGAAAAGCCAAGACGGGCAATAGCGATGCTCAACGAGTATTGCCACTTCGGGAAAATACACACCTGTCTCTCGTGAGTATTCTATTTGCCAATGTCGCCGTCGTATCCATCAGCTCGCTACTGCTCGAGCACTATTTCAACGGTATTATCGCAGGAGTAGCGACGACGCTTCTGATGGTGATTTTTGGCGAGGCTATCCCGCAGGCGTATTTTGTACGATTTTCACTGAAATTTTGTAGTATGTTTGCACCTCTGATTTGGCTAATGATTTTCATTACATACCCGTTATCGAAGCCTTTGCAGCTATTGCTTGATCGGATGGTTGGGCATGCGGAGCACGAGCTGCACAGTCGTGATGAGCTTGGCTTGATTATTGCCGAGCATGAGGATACGTCTGCAAGTGAGCTGGACGACGACGAAGTAGAAATTATCAAAAGCGCTCTGCAGCTTTCTGAAAAGACCGTCGGGCAGATAATGGAGCCAATACAGGACGTATATTGGCTTAAAAATACGACAATTCTCGATGAAAAGACAGTCGATGAAATCAAGGAAAAGGGCTATTCTCGTATCCCTGTATTTGATGAGCAGTTGACGCGCTGCTATGGAGTACTACTCATGAAAGATATGGTTGATGTTGATTTTGATGAGACGCCACGTCCAATTATGATGTTTGATCTCCATGCGACCGAGAGCGTTGGGTCGCGAACAGCTCTCGACACAATGCTGAGAAAGTTTTTTAATCTCAAATCCCATCTCGTGCCTGTTGAAAAAGATGGTCGAGTCGTGGGTATCTTGACGGTCGAAGATCTTCTGGAAGAGGTGATTGGGCATGAGATTATCGACGAGACAGACCATGCGCTCGCTCGGGACTAGCAGGCTTATGCGTGTCGGTAAAGCACTCGCTGAAGTCGAATCATTCCTCTTGTGCTTTCTGAGTAAACAGCGTACATTGTAGGATAATGGGTATTAAAGAATCTTTGGGCAAGGTCTTTCAGGGTGAACTGAAAGACGACGATGAAACGCTAAATTTTTATAGTCACGATGCAAGCTTGTTTGAACTGAAGCCAAAAGTAGTTGGCTTTCCAAAGCATGCGGATGATATCAAATCACTGGTAAAGTTTGTAGCTGACAACAAAAAAGATAATCCAGACCTCTCTATTACGCCGCGTAGCCGAGGAACCGACATGGGCGGTGGTGCGATCGGACAGTCAATCGTTATTGATATTTCTCAGCATATGAATCAGTTGCTTGATGTAACCGCCGAGACGGCACATGTGCAGCCAGGCATGATGTACAAAGACTTCGATCTCGAGACACTCAAGCATGGCTCAATTCTGCCGAGCTATCCAGCGAGTCGTGACCTTGCCAGTGTTGGTGGCATGGTATCGAATAATTCTGGTGGCGAGAAATCACTCGAATTTGGCAAGACTGATAAGTACGTTACCGAACTAAAAGTTGTTCTTAGAGACGGCAACGAATATACAGTGAAACCTCTCAAGAAAGATGAACTAGTTCGCAAGATGAGCCAGGGTGACTTTGAGGGTGAGCTTTACAAAAAAACATTTGAGCTTCTTGAAGAACGCTACGATGAAATTCAGGCGGCTCGTCCACGTGTTTCGAAAGACTCGACAGGATATCATCTGTGGAATGTTTGGAGCCGCGAGACGGGTGTCTTTGATCTGACGAAGCTATTTGTTGGCGCTCAGGGAACGCTCGGTATCGTGACTGATATCAAGTTTGATCTGGTGCCGAAACCAACTTACGACGGCACGCTCGTCTGCTATATGCGCAATATCGATAATCTTGGTGATGTCATTCCGGCAATCCTAGAAAAGAAGCCGGCAACATTTGAATGTTTTGATGACGCGACGTTATGGCTGTCATTTAAATTCGTCTTCCAGTTCATTCCAAAGCTTGGTTTGTGGGAATGGATAAAGATGTGTATTGCATTGATTCCAGATGGCCTAGCGATCGGACTTGGTGTGCCAAAGATGATTCTACTCGTTGAGTTTACTGGCAATACCCAGGAAGAAGTCGATGCTAAGATCCACAACACGCATTTGAGTTTGAAGAAGTTCCGTAATATTACCTATATGGAAGAAGATCGTACGGTAGCAAAATCACGTAAATTCTGGCTGATGCGCCGCGAGAGTTTCAACCTATTGCGCAACAAAGTAAAAGACAAGCACACTGCTCCATTCATTGACGACTTTATTGTTCCGCCTGAAAATCTTACGGCTTTTTTGCCGAAACTTCGTGTGATCATCAAAAAGTACAATCTCTTCGCGACAATTGCAGGACACCTGGGCGACGGCAACTTCCATGTTATCCCGCTGATGAAGTTTGACGATCCGCAGGAGAAAGCGAAACTTCTTCCGGCTCAGACTGAGGTCAATGAGCTCGTGTTGGCACACGGCGGCTCGATTTCTGGTGAGCACAACGATGGTATGGTCCGAGGGTTCTGGCTTGAGCGTATGTACGGTCCAGAGGTCTTTGGCTATATGCGCGAAATAAAGCAACTCTACGATCCAGAAAATATCTTTAACCCACACAAGAAGACAGACGCAACAGAAGAATTTAGCTTCTCTCACGTTCGCGAAAACTTCTAATTGATACGGCTTACGGTTTGAGACCCATTAACGCTGTGATATCGTCGTATAATGTTTAATCGGTATACTGATGTTGAGTCTACGATTGCGTGCATACAGCTGCGTGAGGACCCTAGGCTGAGAAGTATTGCGTCATGTCTTGCCCTAAGGCTATCGGGCGTTGATCTTTCTGACAGTATGCATCGGGTAGTCGAAGACCTTGCAGTGCTCGGCGAGCGATATGGGGCGACGCCAGATGATATCCAGCAAGTTTTGCTTGCGTGCGAGCCAGCACTGGGCATTGAGTACTAGCTAGCACTCTTGCATTTCGAGTGCTAAATATCTATACTGGTAACAGATGTCAAAACGTGATTACTACGAAGTGCTGGGTGTCTCAAAAGACGCCAGCGATGATGAAATAAAGAAGGCCTTCCGCAAGGCCGCTGTTAAGCATCACCCTGACAAAGAGGGCGGTGATGAAACAAAATTCAAGGAAGCGACCGAAGCTTATGAAGTCTTGAAGGATAGGCAAAAGAGGCAGCGCTATGACCAGTTTGGACATGCTGGTGTCGGTGGCGCAGGTGCTTCAGCGGGCGGTAATCCATTCGAAGGTTTTGGTGGATTTTCAAATAGTCAAGGATTCGAGTTTAATTTCGGTGATGGAGGTCTTGGTGATATCTTTGGCCAGTTCTTTGGCGGAGGTACAAATCAGAGACAAGAACCGTCGCGTGGCCGAGATGTCGAGACGCAGGTAACACTCACGTTCGAAGAGGCAATTTTTGGAGTTGAGAAGAAGCTTGACCTCATGATGGAAGACGAATGTCACCACTGTAAAGGCACGACGATGGAACCGGGCTCCAGTATGAAAACATGTCCTGTGTGTAAGGGTGCTGGGCAACAAACGCGTATTATGAATACGATGTTCGGTCAGATTCAACAGGCTGTGGTCTGTGATGAGTGTCATGGCCGCGGTAAAGTACCAGAAAAAGTCTGTACGGTATGTCATGGGCGCGGTACCGAGCGACGCGAGCAAAAAATTACGGTCAAGATCCCAGCTGGTATCGATGACGGTGCGACGATTCGCTTGCGTGAACGTGGCGAAGCTATGGCGAATGGTCCACGAGGCGACCTGTATGTTCATGTGCGCGTAAAGGCACACAAGAAATTCACGCGTGAGGGCGACCTGATTCTTAGTGAAGAACATATCTCGATGATTGATGCGGCGCTGGGTACTGAGATTGACGTTGATACGGTAGATGGAACGGTGCGCATGAAGGTGCCAGCTGGTACGCAAAGTGGGACGGACTTCAAGCTTTCTGGTCACGGCGTGCCACACTTGCGTGCGAAGTCACGCGGTGCTCATATCGTACAGCTAACTGTTGATATACCGACGAAGTTATCGAAGAAGCAGAAAGAACTGCTTGAACAGTTCGACGGCGCCAAGAAACGCAGCATCTTCTAGAGGTAGATGTATTGACTTTTTCTAGATTTTGTGCTAGAATTTACATAATTGCAACTGTCCATATAAGCGCAAGGAGTATAATAGCCCTATGAGTCGAGAAATATTCGGAAGTGTTGAAACGGTCAATATGCCTGATCTTGGGATCGAGGTTTTAGCGAAGGTTGATACTGGCGCATGGTCTGGTACGTTGCACTGTACGGATATTTACGAGGAAGACAACCGGCTGTATTTTAGCCCTCTCGGCAATCCAGAATACAAGACGTCGGTTAATGAATATGAGCTGCGTATTGTTCGTAGTGCTAGTGGGCACGAGCAGAGTAGGTATATCATTCCAATCACGCTTGAAATAAAAGGCAAGGCGTATCATACTACGCTGGGCCTCGGGGATCGGAGTGATATGCAGCGCGAAATGCTCTTAGGTCGTAAGTTTTTAATCGAAAATAATATAGTAGTTGATGTAGCACTGACGGTCGATCAGGATAAAGAAGCGGAGAAATATTTATGAAAATTGCAATTCTCAGTAACGGACCAGGAAATTACAGCACGAAGCGCTTGAAGGCAGTTGCCAAAGAGCGTGGACATGAAGTTGAAGTAATCAAATATCGTGATTGTTATGCGTCAATCGAACAGAACAATCCGACTGTAAGCTACAATGGCGAAGATCTCGCAAAATTTGATGCGATTATCCCACGTATTGCTGCAAATATGACCAGGTACGGTACGGCAATCGTGCGCCAGCTAGAGATGCAGGGTGTTTACACGGTGTCGAGCTCGCTCGCGATCAACCGTTCGCGTGATAAGCTGCGCAGTATGCAGATTCTTGCAAAAGCAGGGGTTGGTATTCCAAAGACAGTTGTATCCCGCAACTCGACCGACATCGATGACCTGGTGGAAAAGCTAGGCGGCACGCCAGTCATTATCAAACTTGCTCGCGGTACACATGGCAATGGCGTCGTGCTTGCCGAGACAAAAAAAGCAGCGAAATCAGTGCTGCAAGCACTCTACCTTAGTAACGAAGATGGAACAAACGTACTCTTGCAGGAATTCGTTGAAGAATCAGCAGGTACCGATATTCGTGCATTCGTTGTCGGTGGTCGTGTGGTTGCAAGTATGAAACGTCAGAGTCTCGATGATGACTTCCGTTCAAACCTTCATAAAGGCGGCGAAGGAACGGTCGTGAAACTGACAGAAGAAGAGCGTAAAGTGGTGATAAAAGCAGCCAAGGCAATGGGACTTAACGTTGCTGGTGTTGATATGATGCGCTCGGCTCGTGGACCACTGATTCTCGAAGTAAATGCAAGTCCTGGTTTTGGTATCGAGCAGGTGACAGGTCGTGATGTCGCGACACCGATCATCGAGTATATCGAGCAAAATGCCAAGCGTCGTCCGAAAAAAGACAAGATCGGCGCGTAGGCAAGTATTTGGAAATGGCATGAGACTCGCCTAACGGCTCGTGCTTCGCTATACTAATCATATGAACGTAGCGCTTGTGTTTATTGTTACTCTCGTTATCCTATTTGCGTTGGCCTTTTTCACGAAGCGGCGATTTGGCGTGCTTGGCTTGGCGCTCGCCGCCGGGGCTATGCTTAGCTCGCTGTGGGCGGAGAGCCTCACGCCAGTGATCGAGAAGGCCGGTGTGGTCGTGGATCGCCCGCCGCTTATTACTTTGGTATCGGTTGGCTTGGTATTACTCCCTGCTGTTCTGCTACTTTTTAGCGGCCCAAGCTACAAAGCACTGCCAATGCGTCTTGCGGGTGCGCTTTGTTTCGCCGCGCTAGCGGTCGCGCTGCTCGTAGAGCCACTCGGGTCAGCGCTTGTACTCACTGGAGAGAGCAAGCAAGTGTATCAATTCTTCGTAGATCACCGTGTGTATATCGTCACGGCAGGGCTGATTATTGCCTTGTTTGATATTTTAGCCACGAGAACACGCGGCCATCGTAAATCAGCTAAGCATTGACATTTCACCTCTATTTCTGTATATTTCTATAGAGTTCGGGTCCGTAGCTCAGCTGGTTAGAGCACCTGCCTTTTAAGCAGGGTGTCATGGGTTCAAGCCCCAT
>JBKGVB010000027.1:0-12492 GCA_046462475.1 Saccharimonadales bacterium (SeqCode)
CGTCTAACGGTTAGGACACCAGGTTTTCATCCTGGCAATCCGGGTTCGATTCCCGGTGAGATCACCAGAAAGAACGTCACCTTTGGTGGCGTTTTTTCTCTAGAATGGACTTATTAGCTTAGCCACGACTTCGAGTATAACTCTTGTGCTTATTTGACAAAAGTTATATAATATATTGACGTATTATATTTTTTGTGATAAACTATTAATATCACCTGTGTGAGGTGCACTGAAGGCGGAGACTTCAGCATAGTCAACTTAATTACAACCTAGCGAGGAGGATGTAATGAAAGCAAAATTATTTGCATTTGCAGTCGCCCTATTCTCGGCGGCAATCATAGGCCTAGTCCAGCTACCATCGGACGCGGCACAACCAGGACAAGTAAACGGTACGGCGCGTTGTAGTGCTCAAGCGATCGGTGCACGCGGCAGCGCCTTCAATGTTTCAGGTAATACTGCAACTGTACGTTTTACTGTGACAGGCAATAAAAGCTGTAAAGTTCGCCTCTCTGCCAACTCATTTTACGCGCCTACCATGAACGGTAAGCCGTACAACAAGCAAACTCTCTTCCAGCGGGTTACCAAGGTATTTACCCCTGGTACATATAGCATGAGCGTTGCTCTGCCAGCTAAAAGCACTCCAGCAAAAGGCTGCTTCTATCAAACCGACCTAACCTATGGCACCTCAAATGTGCGCCCAGTTCTCGCTTACGGACACGGCAAGCTCGACTGTAGCAAGCCAGCACCTACGCCTGTTGCAGCCTGTAATGCAATTACTGTCACTCCACTGAGCCGCACGAGTTTCCGTTTCAATGCATCTGCAAGCGTCAAGAATGGCGCCACGATCAAATCATACACTTACACTGTTAAAGACAGCACTGGCAACCAGGTCGCAACCAAAACAACTACCGCATCATCATTTGTATATACACAAAATACCCCAGGCACCTACACCGTCAAGCTAACCGCTAATACAAGCGTCGGTGCAAAGACCAATACAACAACCTGTGAAAAGCAGTTCTCTGTGACACCAGAGCAGAAACCAGGGGTGAGTATCACCAAAACAGTCGATGGCAAAAAAGAAGAGACTGTCGCCCTCAATCAATCCTTCTCTTACGAGCTAACCGTAGCGAATACAGGTAATATCGATCTAACAAATGTTGCCATATCTGACCCAGCACCAGAAGGTATCCAGTTCGTTGGCGCCAACATTGGCATGATTTCTGACAATTCATGGAGTTATACAATCCCAACATTGAAGGTAGGCGAAAGCAAAAGCTTTACCCTCACCGCAAAAGCAGTCAAAGAACTGAGCGGCAACGTACGAAATACCGCCTGCGTTGATGCGCCGCAAGTCCCTGGCAGCCCAGATAGCTGTGATCACGCTGACGTAAACGTGCCACCAAAGCAACCTGGCAAGATTGTCGTCTGTAATCCATCAACTGGCAAGATTATCTCTGTCGATGAGGACAAAGAAGCTGATTTCGCACCAGTAAATAGCGAAGAATGTAAGTCAGCTCCTGCACCTACACCTACTAGTCTGCCGGTTACTGGTCCTGCCGAAGTCATCTTCAAAATGATTGGTGTCGGCTCACTCGCTGGTTCGATTGCATACTTCGTTGCAAGCCGCCGAATGCTTTAATTCCGTAGCCACCAAGTCTATATCCACCTCTTGCTACTCGCAAGGGGTGGTTTTTGTTACACTAGTAGCATGGCTTCTAAAAAGAAACGCAACAAACGCTATACCGGGCAAAACGCCGCAACAACCCAGCCGCAAATTGTTCGTCTCACTGCGGCGAATCGCAGCAAACTTGGTCAGTGGTGGTTTGAACGCAAGAAATTCATTAAACCAGTCGCAATCACCGTCGTAATCGTTCTGCTTGTCATCTGGTGTATTATCGAGCTCGTAAAGCTAGTCTTTTGACGGAGCGCTTAGCGGCAATCTGAAACCAAAAATGCTTCCACGGCGCCCTTCTTTGCTTTCAAATAGCACTTCTCCGCCATGCGCCGACATAACTTTTTGCGCCAAGAAAAGCCCCACTCCAGTCCCATCTGGTCGCTGACGACGTGCGTTCGTTGCACGGTAAAACTTGGTAAACAGTCGCTCCTGCTCATGCTTTGGCACACCAATACCCGTATCCTCGACCTTCAAAACCACTTCTTTGTTTTCAATCGCGAGACCGATCTTGATCGTTGTCCCCGGATGAGAATAGAAAATCGCATTATCAATATAATTCATTACCACTTGGCGAATCTTCGTATCGTCGATCGTCATCGGCAAAGACCCAGCTTTATTAGAGAACTCCAGCGACATATCACGACTTTTCGCTACCCTCTCGAGACTGTTTACTTCTTGCTTGACCAGTTCCGATAAGTCGCTTTCCTGGAGCTCAAGAGCAAATTTACCCGTCTGTAAACGCGACACGTTGAGGAAGTCATGAATGAGATGCACCATCCGCTCGCTACTTGAAAAAGCTTCCTCAAGCACTTGCCGTTGCATCGCGGTAATCTTTCCCACATCGCCATCGAGCATCATACTGAGATAACCCTTCACGCTGGTGAGTGGTGTTCTAAGCTGATGCGACGCCATAGAGAGGAACTCATCCTTTGCCGCATCGAGCCGCTTCAGGCGAGCATTTGAAGTGCGAAGCTCGGCCGTCGCTGCATCAATACGTTGCTCAAGGCTCGCGTTTACATCGCGTACCTCTTGGACTGAGAGTGCATTTTGAATCGCAATGACAAGCTCATCGGATATCGTCCTAAGTACTCTGGTATCACGATTCGTATAGCCGCTACTTTTCTGATCACCAAGTGCCAAATACCCGAGTATCTCCCCGTGTCTCACAAGGGGCATCAATATAGCAATGCCATGGCTTTGCAGCATACGCTTCACATGAAGATTTGTCGTGAGGAGCTGCACTACGATCACATCCGTACCATGCTTTTCAACATAGCGATTTAGATCTTGCACGTCATGAGTCGGCAGATCCTTATGGTGTTTTGTCCCTGCGGTCATGCGGTGAACTCCATCGTATTGTACAAAGAAAAATGCCTGATCAGCTTTCAGTGTTGCGCCAATTTCTACGGCTGCACGTTGCAGTAGCGTACGCAGGTCTGTCGTAGCCGTCAGCACCTCGCTCAGACGCGTATAAAATTCATCAGTGCTATATCGATCGCGGAAAAAGACATTATCAGTAATACGATCGAAAAACTGCTTGATAGGCTGAAAGATGAACGCCAGCAATAAAGCAAGGACCACGTTGACCGGGCTCACACTAATAGAGGAATTGATGCTGCCATGGAATAGCGTCACCGAAGCGACATACGCAAGAAAGTAGTAAATGATCGCCAAAACAGCGAGCGAAGAGGCATATGCGGTCGTACGCACTGCCGCCTGCTTTACGTCAAAGAGTCCATGTCTGGCAATTGCATATCCTACGAGGATGACGAAAAATGCCGTATATAGCGGGCTGACGACGATGAGTCCGGTTAGATGAAATACGATCGGCAGCAAGAAGCTTGTCACTGGAGCCAGCACTAAAATCGGTATTAGTCCGACTATCATTGCACGGTATTGCCCGCGGATATGATGCTTGGCTTTTTGCATTCTTTTTCTCAAGGCAACAACACTAAGAACAGCCACCAGTACAAAATGAATGAAAAATAATGCAGCGCCAAATCCTGGCACAGGCCTTGGTGGACTGCCCGCCACATACCCGGTAAAGATCACCGGCGTCCAGTCTAAGATCGCTATCACTGCCGTAGCAATCATAAGCAACCGTAAACTTGTATTGAGGAATGGCTTAGCCGACTGAATGGCACGTATTAAGAGGTAGATAAGAAAAACAGCAATTGATGCCGAAGACATAACAGCCCGTATGAAAAAGAGTTGGTCGAGTTTGACATCGAGCGACAGTGTATTCGCAACGGAAAGTACGATAAATGTAAATGTCAAAAGAGTAAATAGCTGATTTCGTCGGTCAGTAACACTCTGCGAGGCTACCAACACCCCAACGACTAAGCTTACGACGACAGAAAGAGCCAAGACATAGTACCCAACCATATACCATAAGCATAATACAGCTTACGCGTGCTGCATAGAGAGTTCTTACTCGAGACGCAAGAAGGCGTCTGGATTGTCGACGTAGGTTCCAGACTCTAAACCTTGGTCGAGGATAATAGCACGACTAATCTTTTCAGCATGCGTGCCACCCCTTGCTGCGGTTGAACCAAGCTGTGGCAATCCTCCAAGACTCGGATCTCCCGCCGATGCGAAGAGACGCTCGGAAATATTCTCTATTCCATTTAATTGGACGAGCAAGCCTATAACTTCCTCTGGCGCAACTTCACGGTGCAGAAGTCGCTGATAATCAGCTTCTGAGATTTTTCCATTAAACGGTTGGACGTCGCTCGAAATATCATAGCGCTCAACATCAATAACCGATCGTTCGTGAATATCCCCCACCATGACGACAGGTATTCTGAGCTCTTTTGCGACGCGCCGGATCATAGCCTTTACCGCAAGATCGTCAACCTCATCGAAAATAATATCTGGCCGCCACTGCTCAAGGATAATATCTGTTTCGTCTTCGACGTAGCCCTCAGGAAGATGCAGCTGCTCAATGTAGGGATCAACCAGACTTAGTTTTCTCCCAGCAACCACTGTCTTCTTCAGACCGATATCAGCCATGCTCGCGCGAATACGGTTGAGGTTTGAGGGACTAATCCGATCGCGGTCCGCCATGAGAAATGCATCACCGATACCACTTTGGCTCAACTGGTCGACAATATTACTACCGACACTGAGGCCAATTACTGCGATACGTGCTTCTAAAAGTTTTTGCTGCTCTTCCGGTGTAATGAGATTCTTATTGCGCCATGTCCGAATATCGCGATGTTCCTCTTTGGCTGGATAGCGAATTACCGTATGTAGCCACGGCACATGGACCCAATTCGACGCATCCTCGATCTCTACCCGAGCTTTCGTGCGTGCCTCTTCCAAAGCAGTATCTGTTTGCTCCACTCTGCCGAACAGTCGTTCAATACGCTCGTCGACAAAAGCGTCTAAACCGTCGACTACCTGCACTCTACCTGCAAGTGCTTCTCTTTCTGCTTCGGACAAGCCAACGATTGGGGCCTGCCATTCTTCATTGTCATAGCTATATGCACGCTCTTTAATCTCTGTCATGCTACCGTCTCCTCCGTTAATGCCACTACAAGCTCACGTGCGCGATTACTCAATTCCTCTGGCAATAAGCCGTCGGTCATCAATATAAATACCTCTACTCTGTGCCGCCACAGCGTAGGGTCATCTGTAGTTTCGATCGACGAGATCATATTGTCGATCAACGCACATGGCTCAATGAGACAAGGAACCAATGTCACATGCTCATCTTCCTCTTCTATCCGTACTCGATCCCCCGCCACACAGATAACCTCTGGCCCAAACGATGCCGTAATCGGCGCAAATGCTTTTTCGGTAAATGTAATAAGCCACTTTTCGTTTGTCTTCGCACGAACTGCCTGCTGCATGAGCTCTCGAATAAGCTCGTATGGAACAAGTTTAGACATTGGATGATCGACTCGCGTAAGTCCGCCTACTTCAACGACACCTCGCTTTGGCTCTCGCTCAAACGACGTTTCGATTCGAGCGCGATAATCAGGGAAAAGACTATCTTTGCTGTATTGATATGCGGCAAGCACATCCAGGTCACTGCCTTCGGGGACTTGATGCACCTTTACTGAACCCTCTATTGACTGGAACCCAGTTCCTATAGGATAGGCGGCAAAATGCGTCACAATCCTTTTACTATCATTTGGATCAAGAAGCCTGCCCTGATCATCTAATTTCTCCGGTTCGATGTATCCTGAACGAACATAATCCTGGCCCTGAATACGACTGACAATTTCTACTACTTCTGCACGATCAGGATCATCCTCTTTGATGCACGCCACCGTATAAGTACCGAATGCCCGGTTAAATTCATGGGAGCCCCATGTGTCTATCACTGCACCATCATCAACGAATTCTGTCATTTCTACGCCTCTTTTCAGTACTACTTTAACTTTACTTTGCGTCCATATGTCGCGTCAATGCCATGCTATAATTACAGGGTATGACAAAAATTGCTATTATCGAAGACGACCAAACTATCAGCCAAATGTATCGTATGAAATTCGAGGCAGACGGCTATGATGTACGCCTCGCCGACAACGGGAAGCGCGGTATCGCACTCGTCGAAGATTTTAAGCCAGATATTATCCTCCTCGACATCCAAATGCCTGAAATGAACGGCAATGAGGCACTCGCTGAGATCCGCAAACACGACTGGGGAAAAGATATTCCAGTTATCATCCTGACCAATATGGGCGAAGAAGAATCACCAAAAGATCTTGAAACTCTCAACGTCGAGAACTACATCGTCAAAGCAGACCTGACGCCAAGCCAGGTGGTTGCAAAAGTCAAAGAAACACTTAAACTATAACTTCCCGCTAAAGTTCGGGGTTCGCCTCACGCACAGTCATTCGTGCTGCGCGGATCACATTATCGAACAGCGCCGTCACGGTGAGCGGTCCGACGCCCCCCTTCTCAGGCGTAATCGTCAGGTCATCACGAAGGCGCACATCGTCGGCCAGATCGCCAATAATCTTCCCGTGCTCTGCAGATGTTGCTGCATCAACTACCACAGCCCCAGGTTTGAGTGCGCTCGCACCGATCAATCCTGGGACTCCCGTAGCCGTCACAATAATATCCATTTCCTTGAGCTGCGAAAGCATATTTTCTGTGTCCGAATCAAATACCGTCACGTCGCGTCCTGCATCTTCCCATAGCTTTGCCAGCGGAGCCCCAACGAGGCGACCATTGCCGACAATCGCGATACGCTTTCCGGTAAAGTTTACGTTAAATCCAGTCAGTAGCCAGTCGATCGCCATCGGAGTCGCAGGAGTAAAGACTGCATGCTCCCCCAGCCCATCGACATCTTTTTCCGCTGCGACCATGTTCACGGCCTTCTCTGTCTGCGCTTCATCTGCAAGCGGCAATTGAATAATGATCCCGTGTACCGACTCGTCATCATTGAGTGCGGCGATAGTCGCAAAGAGTTCTTCACTTGTCACTCGGTGCACATCGACATCCACTAAGATATCCGCTCCGTATCGTTGCTTCATACGCACATATGTCGCAATTACCGGATCGTCGGTCGTCTGTACAATCGCAAGCCTGGGAGCAACTCCCTCAGCCTGACGAAGTCCTCGAACCTGGCGCGCCTGGCGCTCTTTAATATAGCTAGCTAACTCTGTTCCCGAAAGTATTTTCACCTTACCAGTGTACCATGAAGCACCTCTTGATTTTGCTGCGGGCGATAATTCTGATGATATACTGAAAAGCATAAATAATTTGGAGGATACTTTCGTATGGATTCTATGTCCACAGTCAACTCAACCAGCTCAACGCCAAGTGATGCAGCACTTGCTGGTCTCGCAATGGTATTTGTATTATTTACGTTCGTTTTTATTATTGCTGTCTATGTCTTCTTCTCAATTTGTCTTGCAAAAATCTTTAAAAAAGCAGGTGCCGAAAGTTGGCAGGCATGGGTACCATTCCTCAACAACTGGAGAATGCTTGAGCTCGGTGGACAGCAAGGCTTTTGGGCGCTCCTAGCAATTATTCCAGGCGTCAACATCGTCTCTGTCATCTTCATGTTCATCGCTATGTATCACATTGACAAGAAACTCGGCAAGGAAGACGCGTTCATCCTCCTGGCTATTCTCCTCCCTGTCGTATGGTATCCATGGCTGGCATTCGACCACTCTACCTGGGATGAAAGTAAGGGCGCACCACGGCGCGATACCCCAGTAGTGGCGCCTACTCAAGCTGCCGCAGCATCAGCCACAGGACAGACCGCCGAACACACTCAAGTACCACCGACGCATAGTGCATAACCATAGAAAATACCAGACCAAACGGTCTGGTATTTTCTATGGAGGGTCAGGAGGGGCTTGAACCCTCGACACCCTGCTTAAGAGGCAGGTGCTCTAACCAACTGAGCTACTGACCCGGAACTCTTAAGAACTATACCAAACAGGGGCGAAATTGTCTAGACTTTCTGCAATATGGTAAGCTTAAAAATATAATGCTTATGTCAAAACACCAGCGTGGTTTTACAATCATTGAGCTACTCGTTGTCGTAGTTGTTATAGGTATCCTAGCGGCGGTTACTATCGTTGCCTTTAACGGCGTGCAGCAACGCGCACGTAATTCGCAAACCGCAGGCGCCGTGCACACTTACCTAAATGCACTGGCACTATACGCAGGAGACAACAATGGCTCCTACCCGACATTAAGCTCCGGCACTGTTGCCTGCTTGGGTGAAGGATACAGCGGCAATGTCTGCTGGCGAGCAGCCGGAGGTGGCAACTCTTATGCGATAAATACTGGATTGAACACTACCTTAAAAGGATACTTAGGCCAAAGCCTGCCTATGCCAGGTATTCCTCCATCACGTATCTACAGCGGCGTGATCTATGTTACTCCAGCAGCAGGATTCAAGCTTGATGGTACAGCCATTGCATGGCTCGTCTATGCTCTTGATGCAGGAGATACCACCACAAAATGTCCCGTTGGACCTATCGCAACATACACAGCAAGTCCGACTGCTTACGACCTTTCTTCTGCCATCCCTGCGAGCGGTCAGACACTCGCCGGCAGCGCGACACAGAATGTCACCTGTTGGATTGCATTGAAATAGTTACAGTTGATCTTGTTTGCTACTAATAAACGCGGCCCACTGACGCACAAGGCGCAAGATTGTTTTCATAGGCAGTTCAATCACCATATCGAGTACGAGTGCGACAAGATTTACTTGAGCATACTTATCGCTCATATAGCGACCGACTACGACAAATGGCATGTATAGAAAATCACGCACTGTCGTAACGGCATTTTGATTGCTATCGACCGCCTCAATCTCACGAATCATACGCGACAGACGGAACCCAAGGAAACTCGCACCAGACAGGAAGATAAAGAAGATCAACAAATGCAGCAATTCAAATTGAGCATATTGCCACAGAAGATACCCTACGCCGCCAAAGACAACCACAAATGCTAGCACGTAGGCGATGTTATACCCTACACCAAAGCTTGCCACTTGCCGCCGCTCAAGCTGTTTCGTCTCTTGGCCATACAAAATATGATCTATTTGCTGGCCCAGTCGCTTTGTATTCGCAGCACCAGGCAACATCAGAGTCATGCGTAGCAAAATCATATAAAGAGGAGGAAACGCAAGGTTCACCAGCAGCGCAGTCCAGACAATCTCTCCATATACGACCCAGTCATACGGCACCTCGATAGCAAGTCCGATAAGGAATTTCGTGATAATCAGGAAAATAACACTCTTGATGATTCCCCGATTAATCTTTGTATTAATCGTCTGATACTCTCGGTTTACCTGCGCTTCATACGCACGCAAGAATTCATCCTTGTTCGAAAGTGACTCAGACAACGTATCGTCTTCGTCCACCATATGCTTGAGAATACGGAACGGTGCTCCACGCCGATCGACAAAGCGAAATAGCTTCTCGACTGTCGGCGAAGAAAATAGTGTATCGATCTGCTGATTCATCGATACAAATTGATCTAAATGATCAGGCGACAGTTGGTAGCGATCGAGAAGCCCCGTCCTTACGACAGCGAGGTCCGACTTCAATAGTGCGCGGTGAATCGCCACATACAGTGCCGTCTCTATATCCGCTGGCCGCGAACCAAAAACCGTCTCGAAGTCCGTTACCTCGAGCAAATAATCATAGACGAACTGCACATACGCACCGGTCGCACTGTGGTTTGCAAACAGCCATTCGACACGAACAGCCAATACGTCGAGCGTCCATCTCTCAATATCTGCTCGGGATAATGTACGGTCCCGACTCAATGTTTCATATGCAGCAAAGTATTGAACACCGAGAACATTAATCTGCTTTACAGTCGACTCTAGGACCGAATCGTTTTGGATATAGCCAGCAAGCGTCAACTCAACGGCTAGCTCCTCACCACTCTTTTTGATCTGAGCCCTATCGCGCGTCACAAACAGACGACGGTAAAAGCGCCGAATTGCTCGCTCAAGCAACAAATGTTCTTCGGCGTATTCTGCCGCATTGCGCAACTGTTCGTAGGCTGCCGTGAGCGTACCGCCCGCACCTGCGATATGGACTTTTGTTCCTTCTTCTTTTGACCGCCCAAGCTGCAAAGAATACTTCTCAGCATGCTTCAATGATTGGGCAAATTTTTGACCGTATTTATTTAACTGTATATTCATAAACAAAAAATATGGTACACCCGGCAAGATTCGAACTTGCGACACCTGGTTCCGAAGACCAGTGCTCTAATCCGCTGAGCTACGGGTGCGCGCTTTGAATAATTATACCACTGTTAGACGAAGAGTAGTATACTAATAACTAACAATGGATATTCATATAAACATCCCACTGAAAAATTACCTCACTATGCACCTTGGCGGGCCAGCTCGCTTTATGACCGACGCCTCTACCCCCGATGACATAGCAGAAATTTGCCGCAATGCAGCAGCCCAAGGCCTCAAGACCGTCATACTTGGTGGCGGCAGCAACACTCTTGCTCACGACGAAGGGTTCAACGGCATCATCGTTCGCAATCGAATCCGCGGTATCACGGTTGACTCCGAAGATGCCTCATCGGCCACTATCACCTTTGGCGGTGGCGAAGTATGGGACGATGCAGTGAAATTCACTGTCGAGCGTGGTTTGTCTGGCATCGAAGCACTCTCTGCTATCCCAGGTACGGTGGGTGCGGCGCCGGTGCAAAATATCGGCGCATACGGCCAAGAACTCTCCGATACCTTCGTTAAACTTGTCGCTTACGATATTAAAGCCGATAAGTTCGTCGAGCTCTCGGCTGATTCGTGCGGCTTTGCCTATCGCCACAGTATCTTTCGCGGTGAAGCTACCGGACGCTATGCCATCACATCTGTCACGTTGCAGCTATACAAGGCAGCGCCGACGCCACCATTCTACGCCGCCGTGCAGTCATACTTTGACGAGCACAAGATCACCATTTATACACCACAAGAAATTCGCGATGCAGTGATTGCTATTCGTGCCGACAAATTGCCCGACCCAGCGCAGCGTCCAAATAGCGGCTCGTTCTTCAAGAATGCGATCATCGAAGAATGGCAACTCACAGAACTACTCGCTTCCTACTCTGATATGCCTCACTACGATCTCGGAGACAGAACTTACAAAATCCCAACAGGCTGGCTGATCGAGCAGTGCGGACTAAAAGGCCAGCTACTCCATGGCATGCGTGTCAATGAAAAAAATGCTCTCGTACTGATCAACGAATCAGCAACGAGCTTTTCAGATCTCGAGGCAGCACGCGATGAAATTATCGGCAAGGTACGCGATACATTTCGCATCACTATAGAGCAAGAGCCGCTCGAACTTTAGTCTTGCCGTGCTTGGCAAAACGACTTATGCTTAGATTATGCGATTGAAAGAGCGCGGGTTTACTTTGGTAGAATTAATAATCGTCTTGGTTATTATGGTTATTTTGCTAGGTCTTGGGGTTGTCTCGATGGGCAATATCCAGGCACAGGCACGCGACAAAGAGCGCGCACAAGCAGTCTCTATCATTGCTCGAGGCCTCGAAAATCGTTACAACATTGATAATCCAGTCGTCATAAACGCGCCAGGCAACGACACCTCAAAAGGTACTTATCCAGGCGTCAATGAGACGCTTCATATCGATGGCTGGTCTCGCACAGGCTGGGATCCTGAACAGCACGATAGCTACAGGACCGAAGCGTTCCCCGGCACCACAGACGAAGCTTTTTACAACCCTTCTGGCAATTGGGCGTGGTCTATTGTCTGTGTTTGGGCATGCCAACCAGCCGGTACAGCGAGCCAGGTGCAATCTGCCTTTAATATGGACGATGGCGACAAATACGTCTACGAACCATACGATGCAAGCAACAACATCTGTTGCTGTGGTGGCTGTGTCGGCTACAATCTCTACTGGAAATCAGAGGTAGATAAAACACCCTACCTTGGCATTGCCGGTCTCAAAGTACTACGGAGCAAACACCGATGATCGCAGTACACTCTAACCAAAATGGATTCTCGGCAGTCGAACTGCTCATTACGCTATTTATTGGCGCGATCTTTCTATTTGCCGGCTATCAGCTATACACCTACGTCTTTCGAAGCGGCATAGAGGCATCACAAAGAGCCACTGCATCAATGGTCGCGTATAAATACCTACGCAATTATCAAGACACTACCCAGACAGGAGCCTGCAGCGCTACTACGCCGGTCAATAATCAGACCCTCACCGGTACCGGCCTCAACAAAGCCAGTGTCACCGTTACAGTTACCTGCCCTTTTAGTACTAACCTACAGATCAAAGGAGTTTCTCTTATTACTGCAAATGTTACTTATACAAGTCCTTCCCAGGTGGAGACG
>JBKGVB010000028.1:0-6146 GCA_046462475.1 Saccharimonadales bacterium (SeqCode)
AATTATTCGCCAATATTCTTTGCGACGTCAGCACACAGCTCGACAAGGCGGTTTGAATAGCCCCACTCGTTGTCGTACCAGACACATACTTTGACGAGGTTACCGTCGACGACACGTGTCAGCGCAAGGTCCACAGTACCCGAATGGCTATTGCCGATGTAGTCGCGTGAAACGAGTGGTTCGTCTGAAACACCTAGAATACCCTGATAAAACGGCTGCGATGCGGCCTTTTTGAATACTTCATTCAATTCCTCTACCGTGACATCTCGAGAAAGGAGTGCCGTGACATCGGAGATAGAGACTACCGGTGTCGGCACGCGCATTGAAAGACCATCAAATTTACCCTTGAGACCAGGTAGCGCTAGTGTTACCGCCGTTGCAGCTCCAGTGCTTGTAGGTACGATATTTTCGGCAGCATTTCGGCCTTCGCGAAGATCTTTACTTGGTGCATCCTGAAGCTTCTGGCTAGCAGTGTAGCTGTGAACCGTAGTCATGAGGGACTTTTCGACACCAAATTCGGCATCAAGAATTGCCATGACAACCGCAAGACTATTTGTCGTACAGCTGGCATTTGAGACCACTTCAGTTGACCCTTTAATCTTGTCATCGTTTGCCCCGAGTACGAGAGTATCAACACCTTCTGACTTTGTTGGACCGGAGATGACAACACGTTTTGCACCTGCCTCAACGTGCTTCGATGCACCCTCTTTATCCGTAAAGAATCCTGTTGACTCAATAACAAGGTCGACACCCATAGTGCCCCATGGCAACGTAGCTGGGTCACGTTCAGCAAGCACCTTAATCTTCTTACCGTCAACAATCAGACCATCATCATCAAAGCTAACTTCTTTGTCGTATGTACCGTAATTGCTATCGTGCTTTAGAAGGTATGCTAGTGTCTTATTGTCCGTAAGATCATTAATAGCGACGATCTCGAGGTCGCTACGTTCAAACGCTATCTTAAATGCGTTGCGACCAATTCGCCCAAAGCCGTTAATTGCGATTTTTGTTGCCATAGTTTCTAACCCACTCCTTATGTATTGGTTATGCTTGATGCTACCGATTATATAGTAAAAGCTTCAAAAAAGTAAAAGGGCGGGTGACGCATAGCCGTGAGGCCAGCGTCACCCGCCATGATGGATGGGGTCAGATCCCGCCGCCGTTGGTCAAGTTGTCCTGACCGTTGAAGTCCACGTCCTTCACCGACACGTCGAAAGCGTACATAATTGTCACCTCCTCTCATCCGTATCGTGATTATACAATATATTTGCTCCCCTTTGTTATAGATGATACGATTGTCCTACTTGACGGAAGGTCTGTTGAGTAGAGAGGAAGCCATGGGAACGGTGAGCAGACTGCTCTTCCTGGCTCGGTGGGTTGGCGGAAACCTCGTTGATGCCTTCACGGACTGGTTCGATGGCAGCAGCCATATCGACAGCTCCCGCTGAACATCACACAGCCCGGAGTCTTACCGTAAGACTCCGGGCTTTCCCTTTGCTATACTGGTAAGATGAATAAGCGTGAGGTACTTGAGCGAGCGAACCCTCATTATACAGAGGATGATCTATTCGAGCTTGACCACGCTATCGACGTCGCTACAAAGGCTCACCTGGGTCAAAAACGGAAAAGTGGCGAGCCCTACATTACTCACCCGCTCTGTGTCGCAGGTATTCTGATCGAATGGGAAATGGATATCGACTCGGTCATCGCTGGCGTCCTGCACGATACTGTCGAAGATACTGACATGACACTTGAAACTATTGAGACTCTTTTCGGGGCTGACGTGGCATTTCTCGTCGATGGAGTAACAAAAGTTTCCCAAGCGCGTAGCGGTATGCGTGATATCGGTAGCTACCTCCCTGCCACCAAAGATAATCTGACAAAACTTATGATTGCAATCGGCCAAGACGTACGTGTCTTGATTATCAAACTTGCCGATCGTTTACATAATATGCGCACCCTAGAGCACATGCCGCCCGCCAAGCAAAAGAAAATTGCTCGCGAGACTATGGAAGTCTTCGCTCCGCTCGCAGACCGACTAAATATGGGACGCGCTCGCGTGCAGCTCGAGGAGCTTAGTTTTCGTTTTCTGAATCCAAAAGAGTTCTCGAGTACAAAATCTCTCATGGACTCCCGTCTTAAGAGAAGTCAGAAAAAACTCGAAGGCGTAAAGCGTGAAATCACCAAAAAACTCAAAGAAGAGAAAATTGACTTCGAAATGGATGGTCGCATCAAAAGCGTTTATAGTCTTTACAAGAAGCTCGACCGCGTCGGGGGTGATATTGATAAAATTCATGATCTCATTGCTCTGCGCATTATCGTAAAAGATCTTGATACCTGCTATCTCGTCTTGGGAATTTTACATGAACTCAACACGCCTCTTTTTGATCGTATTAAAGACTACGTTGCCAAGCCAAAGATGAATGGCTACCAAAGTCTTCACACCACCGTACAGACGAGCGCAGGCCAGATCGTCGAGTTTCAAGTGCGTACACGCCAGATGCATGAATACGCCGAGCGCGGACTTGCCGCAAGCTTCCATTACAACGAGCAAAAATTGACCGATGCCTATAGAAAAGGACAGATCGCAGAGCTGCCAGAACACCTTGAGTGGATAAAAGACCTGCAGATTACCGCTGCAAAAACCGGCAAGAAAAAAGCGTTTGATGCCGAAAAATTCCGTATGAATTTATTTCATGACCGTATCTTTGTCTACTCGCCAAAGGGTGATATTTACGACCTGCCACGCGGCGCATATGCACTCGACTTCGCCTATCGCATTCATTCAGATGTGGCCGCACATGCCAGCGGATTCAAGGTAAACGGCGTCATGAAACCATTTAGCTATGTCCTGCAGCATGGAGACACGGTCGAAATCCTGACGAGCAAGACCGCCTCTCCAAAAGAGGGGTGGAAGGACTATATTATTACACCCCATGCTCGCGAAAAGCTTCGCTTGCAGCTCAGCCGCCAAAAGCGCGGCCTTCTTGAGACTGTCACCGCAAAATTGCGCCGAAAGCGCTAAACCAATACACCAATTTCGTGGCAGTGCTGAAAAACAGTCGGATATGGCTCACGAATTTGGAGAGTCAGGACTTCTTCAGCCGTCAACCAATCGTATGATTCATGTTCCCAACTAAGTGTTACATCTGGTGTGCCATCGACCTCGATAAAATAAATCAGTCGGTTGATTGCAGCTCCATCCTTATCACTGACAAACGAGAACGCATGCACAAGCGTAAGCTCGGTAGAATTAACAATAATTCCCGCCTCTTCCTGAATCTCGCGCGCACAACCCTGCTCGGGTGTCTCGCCTATCTCAACGACGCCGCCTGGTAGGTCTGGCTTCTGGGAACGCTCAGGACGCTCCTCCCACTTACTACTTGTCAGAATAAGGTACTTGCCGTCACTTTTCCTGCGAATTAGCGCCTTGCCGACGTTAAGCACCCGCATTACTTATTATTCCAGCGCTCAATACATTCGTTGATAACTTTTTTTGCTTCTTCTACGTCTCCCCAGCCTTTTACAATAGTACTGCCTGGCTTTTTGAGATCCTTATAGTGTGTGAAGTGATGCTCGAGCTGCTTCACAAGCTGTGGGATATCTTCAAGTGAAGTGATGCGGTCGTCATCGCGGTTGTCAGCTGGGACAACTACAATCTTGTCGTCGACTTCACCGTCGTCTTCAAATTTCATCACGCCAATGATTTTCGCCTCGAGCCACACGCCAGTCGCCAGTGGCTCTGGACAAATAATCAGAGTATCGAGCTCATCACCATCTTCGTCGAGAGTCTGCGGAATGAATCCGTAATTGCATGGCTTTGCAAAAATAGCTGGCTCAACACGGTCAAGCGTGAATGCCGCACGGTCGCGATCCCATTCGACTTTTAAGCGTGAACCTTCAGGAATTTCTACTACTGTATTTACAAGACCGTCGTTTATATTTCCAGGCGTCAGCACTTGGTTAAAATCTGCCATTTATTTCTCCTTTTCTTACTATGTATATTGTAGCAAATCGTTTACAATCAGACACATATGTTGATTATCGGTCATCGCGGAGCTGCTGGCTTGGCACCGGAGAATACAATCGCAGCTTTTGAAAAAGGTGTGGCCGTGGGTGCTGACATGCTTGAGTTTGATGTCCAGCTTACACGTGATGGCGTGCTTGTCGTTATCCACGATTCAACGCTTTTGCGCACTCATAGCAAACGCACCCGCATACGCTGGAGTACTCACAAAAGCCTCAATGAAGCAACCGCCCATGGACATAAAATCGCCACGCTCGAAGAAGTGCTCGACATGTTCTTTGGCAAAATATTACTCAATCTTGAAGTGAAAAGTCGAGGTGCCGGAAAAGCCGCGGCAAAACTTATTCAGGAAAAGTATATCAAACAAGACAGCGACTGGGAGAATATACTTTTTTCATCTTTTAAGGCACTCGAACTTGTCAGTATCCGCCGGTCAGCACCAAAAGCAGAGCTTGCAATGCTCCACGATCGCAATCCTTTTAGTTTCATGGCGTATGAACGACGACTTCGTTTCACTGCAGTCGGATTCCATAGACTAAGGGTTAATCCTCTCTCGCTGCAGGTCGCCAAACAACTCGGCATATTTACGTATGTCTATACCGTCAACCGACCCGATGCCGCCAAACGACTCGAGGCTGAAGGGCTTGATGGCATTGTCACTGACAACCCAGACCAATTGCGAGAAGCTCTAGCGCGGCAAAAATGATACACTATCTATAGTAATTATTATGCGCACACCAAAATTATTGTCGCCTCATGAGTATATCGACGAAGCGACCAAATCAATTCAACAGGCGAAACAGCACATCGCCTTTGTCTCGATGATGGTCACCGACGACAAGCGCACAGAGAATTTCATTGATGCACTGGCCGAAGCCGCAAAGCGTGGAGTAAAAGTCGAAGTAGCCGCTGATATCTTTACTTTTGGCGAGCTCAGCGGGCATCTGCGTCCTATGCGTTACTACTCTAAGAGTTCTAAGCTCACAAAGGGCATGGCAAAAAAGCTCCATAAAGCTGGAGCAAGCTTTACCTGGGTAGGGCGTTTTAGCGCACTGCCTTTTACTGGCCGCAACCACATGAAGTGTCTCGTTGTCGATGATACAGTCTTTAGCTTTGGCGGTGTCAATATGGATGCCGACAGCCTCGAGAATACTGATTATATGTTCATGGTGGGTGATACTCAACTTGCACTTGAACTTCGAGATGACATCAGTCGAATTATTAAAGCCGATAGCCGTCATTTTTCTTACCGCAGCCATGAATTTAGTTTCGGCAAGCAATCAAAAGTGCTTGTGGACGGAGGATTGCAAGGTGATTCGATCATTTACCGACGCGCCTGCCAGCTTGCAAAAGAGGCTGATGAAATTCTCTTTGTCTCGCAGTATTGCCCTACGAGTAAGCTCAGCCGCCTCATGAAACAGAAAAAGACGAGGCTGTACTTTAATGCACCAAATCGAGCCAATACAAAACTGAACCATGCCATCATTGGCGTCAATATGTTCTTCAGCGGCAATAACAGTCTTTACGAAAGAAAGACGTATCTTCACGCAAAGTTCATGATCTTTACGATGCCTGGTGGCAAAAAAGTTGCCATCACAGGGTCGCATAACTTTACCTACATTGGCGCACTATTCGGTACGCGTGAAATTGCACTCGAGACTGAAGACACGAAAATTATCAAACAGCTCGAGCGATTTTTCGAGAAAGAAGTACGATAGTACTTACTGGAGCGGTAATTCTTCGTGCTGTCGATGCATATCATCGAGATATTCACGAATATTGAGCGCCGCAGTAGCCCCTTCGCCCACAGCTGAAGCAATCTGAAGAGTCGCACCACTGCGTACATCACCACTTGCAAAGACGCCTGGCATCGTTGTCTCAAGTTTGAGATCTGTCTTGATGTGACCAACTGGGTCGAGCTCAATCGGTGAATTTTTCAGAAAATCCGTATTTGGCAACAGGCCCACAAATACAAATACACCATCGACGTCAATTGTCTTTTCTTCGCCGTTCTCATGCACTCGAACACCTGTCACCTTACTGTCTGTCACAAGAATCTCATCGGTTGTGGTCTGTTTATGGACTGTCACTTTTCCTTCGTCGATATATTTCTGCAATT
>JBKGVB010000029.1:0-8379 GCA_046462475.1 Saccharimonadales bacterium (SeqCode)
TTACCGAATCATTCCCTCTCTTTGGCTATGACTTACGTGACTACGAAGCACTATTCGAAGAAAAGATTGAGCTATTTTCAAAGTTATTAAAAGAAGAACCTGTCTCATGGCAAGGTAAATTCACTCAGCCGCTCGACCATGTCGAAGTCTTCCCAAAGACAGAATCCGGCAAGCTAGAGACTATGGTTGGTGTCGGTGGATCGCCAAATTCGGTCGTGCGTGCAGCGGCCTACGATTTCCCTCTCATGCTGGCAATTATCGGCGGCTCCCCTGCTCGCTTTGCGCCATATGTTGAATTATACAAACGCGCAGCTGCGGAATTTGGACACACCGCACATCCCGTCGGCATGCACTCCCCTGGCTTCATTGCAGACACCGACGAAGAAGCGATAGAAGCAGCTTTCCCGTTATTCAAGGAACAGATGGACCGCGTCGGCAAGACACGTGGTTGGACGCCAATGACCAAGGAGCACTTCATGAATGAAGTCAAAGGCGGATCACTCTATGTCGGTTCACCGGAAACGGTCGCCAAGAAAATCGCCAAGGCTTTGAAATCCGTTGGTGCGACAAGATTTGACATGGTTTATGGCTTTGGTCCCGTGCCTGCAGACGTACGCCTGCACATCGTCAAGCTTTATGGCGAACAAGTCATTCCTCGTGTACATGAGTTGCTCGCGGAGAAATAACATGGCAGAGATCAAGACTATCGGCATAATTGGTGCAGGCAAACTTGGCGTCGTCCTATCTCAGCTTGCGCTGAAAGCAGGCTATGATGTATACATCTCTGGCTCTGGAGATCCAAGCAAAATCGCGCTCAGCGTTCAGGTGCTTGCTCCAAGAGCAGTCGCAACAACAAGCGAAGACGTTGCCAGGCATGCTGACATCATCATCCTCGCTTTCCCCCTCAGTAAATACCGTCAGATACCTCATGATACACTGGCTGGCAAGTTGGTTATCGATGCGACGAATCACTGGTGGGAAGTCGATGGTCCACGCGACGATTTTCTCAAACCCCATGAATCATCAAGTGAAGCCGTACAAGAATTCCTTGCTGACGCACGTATTGTAAAAGCGTTCAACCATATGGGCTACCACGACCTCTACGACGAAACGAAGCCCACTGGCACAAGTGGACGTAAAGCAATCGCCATTGCAGGCAATAATAAAGATGATGCTGAAGCCGTCTCCCATATCGTTGACCAACTTGGGTTTGATCCCGTGTACATAGGTGAGCTTGCGGCGGGCCGCAAGCTTGAGCCAGGCGGTAACGTCTTTGGCGCCAATGTTGACGCCAAGACGCTTACCAACTTATTACGCGGCTAACTGCGATTTATACTTCGTCTTGTGGACGAGCAATAGTCAGTAGCTTTGCGATGCCCCATCCGATGAGTGTATATACCAGCACAGCTAACACGCTGCTTATCTCAAATACCGACTGACCGTACGTTGGCTGGCCAAAGATACCAATAAACGGCGAGACTAGCGGCGCACTGACCGAATAGATAAAGTCAGTAAACCCTGCCTCGCGGTTCGCTCCGAGCAGCAGTAGGATAAAACGCAGCGCAATAATCGCGTCCACAACACCTACGATAAACCACACGATACGTTGTGCTACCACAACACCCGATGTAGGAGCATTGCGTGCGACTGTCCGTCTCTGTACGGTTGCGCCTCCGTCTTTAGTAGTAGTTTCTCGAACTTCGGTTTCTTGCATGTCTTCTTGCATCGTACCTCCCGATTAACCAATGTATCCTCATTATAACACTGCCGACCCTGCTATTTACCAGCTTATATTAATTAAAGTTCTCACGAGCGATGGCAAGAATCCTCTTTACCATCCCAAGAATACGGCCATAAAGGGTAAATGCTAACAGTAATAAGCTCAGTGTTCCGATTGATCCATTGCTCGCAAAGAGCTCGACGATCCTTGTGCGAAAGACCTCGAAAAGAATGAACAGCACCAAAATAATTGCACCATAAACATCGATACGTCCGACTACCTTTTCCTGATCCTTATCCCAGTCAATCTTCATCATACGCGACGTCACTATACCGACCGCCAGCCCTATAGCAATACAGAGTGCCATCTGCCACCATACGACATGAGTCGTAAATAAATGATAGATCGTAACAAGAATGAGAACGCTATACACTACCGCAAGAATCTGAAGATTCCGCCGCAAGCGCTGATGCGAAGCTTTCTTAATGAGCTCTCGTCTCTGCTGACGCTTTTTTCCAAATGACATATCCATGCCCTAACTATACACCGTCACGCGTAACGATAGTGAGCAGCCTAACCAGATACTCAGAAAGATGTTATAGCATAATAAATGACGGCCACTACCCGTGACGTCATCCCTTCATCTCCGAGAGAAAGGATGTGATGCCGAGGTGAATCTCCGCTCATCGGCAAGCAGCTACACTGTTCGGCATAATGGGGGCTGGAAAGTTGAACATTTCCGCATCGGCACTCTATCATTCAATCGTGCCAAGAAAGGGTTCGTGCATCCCCGCACGAACATCTGCCGACAGTTTCGAAACCGGATCGAGAAGGATTTTGGTACCGACCCTGGCTTCATCTATTTTGAAGATCTACGGTTTACTAAGGTTCGCGACATTCCGGCAGGCGCCAAGCTCCCACCCAAGATGAAACCTTACTCCGCCCGGAGATGAAAGCAGCCCGCGCTGAAATATGCGCGGGCCTTTCAAATCTTTATTCTACTCGTCGCTGCTGGTCAACCTGCCCTGTCGACCGCACCACTGGCGCAGCTGGTGGCTTGCTTGGCGTCTTTTCGGCCACTTGATTTTGTAGAAGCACTTTTATTTCTTGAATATTTCTCGCCATTTCCACCATTGCCTTTTCAGACTTCCATCGGTGAGCGACATTAACAATCAGATATACTACAAGAGCTACAGTGAGCACAATAGAGACGATCGTTCCAACCATCACAGCAGTGCCAATCAAACCCGTATCTATACCGAGATTGAGATTTGCCCCATTTGTCGGATCTGTCGTACCGAGACCCTGCGTAAGATCTTGCATATGTTTTTAGTATAATCACCTACGTCTAAAAATGCGAATACTCCTTGCTATAATAAATATATGAGGAGAGGGATAATCGCATTACTTATATGCTTGGCCCTGGCAGCCATAGTATCTATAGTGTACCTCCAGAAATATACCTCATCGCCTACCCCGCCCTCTCATACCTCTCCCAGTAAACAAACTAAGAAACATGGACCTTCCCAGGCTTTTGATCATATAGTGATCATTCTTGAAGAGAATAAGTCGCAGGCGGCGATTATTGGCAACCCATCTGCACCATACATCAATCAACTGGCTAATAAATATTCTGTCGCAACCAATTACAGCGCCATTACACATCCGAGCCTGCCAAACTATATCGCCCTTACGAGCGGCACAACTGCCGGAATCGTAAATGATTGCAACCCGCCAAACTCCGGCTGCCAAGCAAACGTAGCGAATATAGCCGACCGCCTTGAGCAGGCTGGCAAAAGCTGGAAAGCATATGCCGAGAGCATGCCCGCGTCATGCTATGCCAATAATAGCGGCAGCTACGCCGTCAAGCACAATCCGTTCATGTACTATCCAAACATCAGGAACAATTCCGATCGGTGCAAATCTCACATAGTACCGTTTAGCCAGTTTTCTGCCGATCTGAATAGTCCGGCTGGTCTTCCCAACTACTCATTTATTACCCCAAATATGTGCAATGACATGCATGATTGCTCCGTACAAACAGGGGATGCATGGCTGGCACGGCTTGTTCCACAGATACTTGCCTCTAAAACTTTCACAAAGCAACACTCCCTACTCGTTATCACTTGGGATGAGGGAAGTCGCACAGATAATACTATTCCGACTATTTTTGCCGGTCCGGCGGCGAAGCTTCATGGCTCGTCAAGTGCCAGCTACTCTCATTACTCCCTCCTTCGCACCGTCGAGGCTAACTGGAAGCTTCGGCCTTTGACTCAAGAAGATGCTCACACCTCGGCCATGAGTGATTTACTGCGATAATAAGCCGAGGCAAGCGCGGTGCTTTATTGCTCTTTTGCTATACTGATGATAGTAAAGGAGCGGCCATGACAAAAGTAAAATTGATTCGAACACAAAACGAAGTGGGTAATATCCGCACATTTATCTTCGAGACAGGTGGCGCATTGTGGAAGGCCGGGCAATACCAAACATGGGAATTACCGCAAATAGATGGCGACGAAAAGGCGAGACAACATTACTTCACAATTGCCGCCGCGCCAAGCGAAGGGGAGTTTCATATCTCTACACGCATATCAGATAGTACTTTCAAGCAGACACTTAATGGCCTGCAGCCCGGAGATGAAATCGAAGCACATGGCATCGAAGGTGATTTTACGTGGGATGATGAACTGCCAACAGTGCTCGTAGCCGGCGGCATTGGAGTAACGCCATACCGCAGTATACTACTGGAACGCGCTGCAACAGGAAAATCTCTAGATGCACATTTGCTTTACTTTGGCCGCGACGAGAACTTCGCATTCCGTAGTGAATTTGATGAACTAGCACAAGCTCATCCAGAGCTGAAAATCGACTATATTATCGGTGAGCCAATCACAGCCGAAACTATTTTGGCATATGCGCCAGAAGCAACGGAAAAAACAACCTACCTTTCTGGCCCCGAGCCTATGGTCGACGCTGTCGGCGAGGAGCTACAAAAACGAGGCGTGAGCCTAAAGCAAGACTGGTTCCCTGGCTATACCGACGCTACCTACTAATGGCTATACTTTTGCTTCGTTGCGCTTTGCCTGCGCCTTCACGAGGCGCGTCAGAAGTTCTACGGGAACTTCCTGGTCGTAGGCGATATTGAAATTTTTGCTGCCGGCTTTGTGGCCGAGTGCCTCAAGCTCTTCCCTTTCTTCATCCGAGAGTCCATCCCATATCTCGACACCCAAGTGCTTGGTATATAGCGTAATTCCAGTCATCCAACCATGATATTTGTAGTACGGCTTGCCATAGCCCATCGTTTCCTCAGCACCTGGTACGGCCGCTTTCACCACTTTGCGGATCTGCTCAAGCACCGGGCGAGCCTCCACGGGTGCCTCCGCGACAAATTGATCGACGGTTTTTGCTGAACTGGCTTTCATATATATTATTTTAGCAAATTGCCAGAAAGTTTGACAAAATGCTTATGCTAGAGTATCTTGCAATTAGTAAGTAATCTCAAAAAAGAAACACTTACACCTGGCTCGGGGCACATTCCGATAAACAATTGAGGAAAGGGCCGTTTGAGCAACAAAACATTCCTTGCAAGGGTGCGAAAATACCGGCTGATCACCGGTATTTTTGGTTAGAAGAAATAAACCGCGGTAAAATAGAGAAAAGAGGAGGTGTTATGCGTAAGATAATCGTTCTATCATTTATCACTCTAGACGGAGTCATGCAAGCACCTGGTGGACCCGAAGAAGATACATCTGGCGGTTTTCCATATGGTGGCTGGACCGCTCCCTATTTCGACGAAGCAGCAGGTCATGCAATGGCAAAACAAATGCAACCGACAGACTATTTACTCGGTCGTAAGACGTTTGATATTTTTGAGAACTATTGGCCAAAGCCAGCACATGCAGCAGATTGGCCGGGTATCAACGACGGCATGAAGTATGTCATGTCGGCAACTAAAGATTCTTCAGACTGGAAAAATACGACATTTATCAAAACCGTGGAAGATATAAAAGCCCTCAAAGCGTCAGACGGTCCAGATCTGCAGGTACACGGTAGCGGCATGCTTATCCAGACATTGCTACACCATGATCTTGTCGATGAACTCTGGCTCAAGACCTTCCCGCTCACACTCGGACAAGGAAAGAGGCTGTTTGCAGACGGAACGATTCCAGCAGCATTTACAATGGCAGAAGTTTCCGTAACCCCAGCTGGCGTCATTTTCGCAAACTACAAGAGAGACGGAGACGTACAGACGGGAACGGTCGGCGAATAAATACGCCAGTAATATGATTCATTATATCTATATCCCCGGTCTCGGTGACAGATTTGACCCTTTGCGCCACCTTGCACTGGCACGATGGAAAAGCCACGGCTCAAGAGTGACGCTTGTTTCTATGCGCTGGTCAGACAAATCAGAGACCTACGAGCAGAAATATGCACGTATAGTCACGGCAATACAGACTCACAACAATGAAAAGGTGATCTTGATCGGAGAAAGTGCCGGAGGGCCGATGGCCTTGCTTACTTTGTCGCGTCATCCAAAACAAATACAAAGCACTATTACTATCTGTGGCTATAATCATGGCGCGTCCGACATTCATCCGATTCGGCGGCGGCGCAACCCAGCATTTTATCCTCTGCTTTTAAAGACCGACGAGATGCTGCCACGATTGCCGCAATCCGTGCGGCAATGCATCACCACTATTTATTCGACTCTGGATGGCACTGTCACAGCCAAACACAGCAAGATCGAGGGTACGCAGAAAATTATCTTGCGCACACCTGGACATTTCTGGAATATTGGACGAATACTTATCGCTGGACCAAAAAAATTGCGACCCTATTTGCTAGAATAAAATATATGAGTGGATACATTGAGATTGCCGGCGCCAGGGAAAATAACCTGAAAAATATCAGCGTCCGCATACCAAAGCACAAGATTACTATATTTACCGGTGTGTCCGGATCAGGAAAATCTTCAATTGTTTTTGACACCGTAGCAGCTGAGGGCCAGCGACTACTGAACGAAAATTTTAGCGCGTTTATACGAACATTTTTGCCAAAAGTGAAGCAACCAGAGGCTGACAGCATCACCAATCTCAATATGCCAGTAACTGTCGACCAGCGAAAGCTCGGTGGTGGCGCGACATCGACCGTTGCCACAGTAACCGATATTGCCCCACTTGTCCGACGACTTTTTTCGCGTATCGGGCAGCCGAATGTGCCACAAGTGTACATGTTTTCGTTCAACAACGCGGCGGGAATGTGCCCAGAGTGCAAGGGTCTTGGCAGCAATATGGGGCTTGATGTCGAAGCGGCACTTGATACTTCCCTATCGCTCAATGAGGGTGCATTGCAACTTCCCGACTATAAAGTAAATGGCTGGTACTGGAAGCAAATCATTGAATCGGGCATGTTCGATTCAGACAAAAAACTGCGTGATTATACCGAGAAAGAAATAAATGAATTACTCTATGCCGAGCCTCGCAAAGTAAAGCTCGCAGGTATTAATATGACTTACGAGGGAATCGCCAGACGCTTTGCGACAAAGTATATTACGCGTGACTTATCGAATATGTCCGAGCGCACCCAGAAGGCAGTAAAGCCGTTTATGAGCATGGCACCCTGTACGCTGTGCCATGGCGCTCGCCTCAATCAAGCAGCACTGGCGAGCAAGATCAATGGTCACAATATCGCTGATATTCTTGCTCTGCAAATCGATGAGCTCATAGGTGTACTTGGTGACATCAATGATCCAACGGTACAAAGCATCATCGATATGATACGCATTCGGCTCGAACACCTCATAGAAATCGGCCTTGGCTACCTGAGTCTCGACCGGTCAACCGATACGCTATCAGGCGGTGAATCGCAGCGTGTAAAGATTGTAAAATATCTAAACGGCACGTTAAGTGACGTGATGTATATCTTTGATGAACCAAGTGTCGGCTTACACCCGCGCGACGTCCATCGATTGAATGAACTACTCAAAAAGCTGCGCGATAACGGCAACACTGTCATTGTAGTGGAACATGACCCAGACGTCATCAAAGTTGCCGATCATATCATCGACGTTGGTCCAGGTGCTGGCTCACATGGTGGCGAGATTATGTTTGAGGGAAGTTATACTGCACTCTTAAAATCAGATACACTCACCGGCCAAGCACTTGGAGTGCATGCCACACTAAAAGAATCTGTGCGCACACCGAGTGGCGAAATCCGCATAGAAAATGCGCACGCCAATAACCTGCAGAACGTTAACGTAGAAATACCGACGGGTGTATTGACGGCAATCACTGGAGTGGCCGGCTCCGGCAAAAGCTCCCTCATAAATCAAACATTCGTACGACAGCACCCCGATGCAATCGTAATCGATCAGACTCCTGTAGCAGCAAATAGCCGATCAAATGTCCTCACCTACACTGGTGTTATGGACGAAATTCGCAAGAGCTTTGCTAAAGAGAACGATGTCGACGCGAGCTTGTTTAGCTTTAATTCAAAGGGCGCATGCGAAAACTGCCAAGGCACAGGATATGTCGCTGTCGAGGCTGCATATGTCGAAGAAGCGAAAACGATCTGTGAAATCTGCGAAGGTAAACGCTACAAAGAAGAAGTATTGCAACATCTCTGGCATGGCAAAAATATTGTCGAAGTACTCGACC
>JBKGVB010000030.1:0-17614 GCA_046462475.1 Saccharimonadales bacterium (SeqCode)
GAGAAATCCACCTTGCCTAAACGCGGGGATATATCACGCACTATTGCCCCTTCAGGACATTGAACAAAGAATTGAAAGAAACATATGAAACAACTTACCTCAGTTCGTGCAATTATCCGTGATCATGATAAGACGTTGTTATTGAAACGCGCCAATGGGCGTGAATCGATCTTGGGAAAATATGAGCTTCCCGGCGGTAAACTTGAGTACGGGGAACAGCCAGAAGATGCCTTGGTGCGATTTCTAAGAGAAGATGCGGGTCTAAACGTTCGGACTAATCAACTCTTTGATGTTATTACTTATATTGATCATGATGATCGCGATATTCAGTACACGCTTATTTTGTATCTTGTGAGTCTTGGCGAAGGTGGCAGTAAAGTGACGTTAGGCAGGAACTATAGCCATTATCTTTGGAGGACCCTCGGCGATATGCCAAGCGATGAGCTCACGGAATCCTCGAAGCTCTTACTGGGGATTTCCGCACAGCAGGTCCAAAAAGATGACAGTGGCAATGTGGTTATTGATGCAGGACATACTACGGCAGAGTCGGCGGGTCATGTGATTATCTATTCAGACGGAGGTTCTAGGGGCAATCCTGGTCCGAGTGCGAGTGGATTTGTTATTATGAACGACCGAGAAGAGATGGTCCACCAGGGAGGCGTATACCTTGGTATTACGACCAATAATCAGGCGGAATATCATGGGGTGCGACTTGGCCTCGAGAAGGCACTGGCGATGGGTGCAAGATCAGTCGATTTTCGGATAGATAGCCTCTTAGTGGTAAATCAAATGAATGGCGTCTATGAGATCAAGAATCGTGAACTCTGGCCAGTTCATGAGAGAATCAAGGAACTAGTGGCTCGTTTTGATAAAGTAACATTTACCCATGTTCGACGTGAGTTTAATCAGCTGGCTGATGGGATGGTAAATAAGATTTTAAACGCTCACGCAGAGCAGGATCATTCCTGATATAATAGATCTCGGTAGCCGATTTAGGTGATCGCTGGCAATTCCTAAAGAATTGCGAGAGGAAAGTCCGGGCAGTGTAGGGCAGGACAGTTGCTAACGGCAACCGGGGGTAACCCTAGGGAAAGTGCCACAGAAACGATACCGCCTCTCTTGGGAGGTAAGGGTGAAAGGAGTGGTTCCAGCTTGCTGGAATAGGGGCTGGCGCTTAGGCGTCATGTTCCAAGTAAGAGACCACAGCGACGCGTGGTGACACGCGAAGGAGGTAAACCCTGTCTACTGCAAGGAGAGTTTGACAATAGAATTGCCCGTTCGTCAGACTCGATAACCGCTTGAACTAATTGGCAACGATTAGTCTAGATAGATGATTGCCGTCCCTCAAAAGGGGAAACAGAACCCGGCTTATGAATCGACTACTAAAAAATCTCCGGTTAATTTCGGAGATTTTTTTAGTGGGTCAGAGATTCTTTACTTGGCGCTTTTCACGACAGAAGCAAATGCTTTTGGCTCTGAGACTGCTAGTTCGGCAAGTGTCTTGCGGTCGAGTTCAATTTTTGCCGCCTTAAGACCTGCGATTAGCTTACCGTAAGTCGTGCCGTTTTCACGTGCCGCAGCATTGATACGGGTAATCCATAGACTACGGAGGTCGCGTTTGCGGTTGCGTCGATCGCGGTATGCATATTGTAATGAACGAATAACACCTTGCTTCGCAAGACGGAAGCTACGGGTGCGGTTGTGCTGCATACCCTTAGCAGCTTTTAGAATCTTCTTGTGTTTAGCGCGTGCTGGGACGCCTCGTTTAACTCGCATTGTCTAAACTCCTTACTTTCCAAGTGCTCGTTTGATGTTCTTTGCCATCGAGCCAGTTACATGACCGGTTGTGTTGATGGCGCGTTTACGGCTCTTGCTCTTTTTTGCAAGCATGTGGCCGCCAGATGCGCGAAGGCGAGTCAGCTTACCGCTACCGGTAATCTTGACGCGTTTTGCGGTACCTTTGTGCGTCTTTAGTTTTGGCATTATTTGCTCCTTACGGTTATGCTCAGATTGCGTCCAGCCATCTGAGGTTGTTGTTCTACTACTGCGTCGTCTTCGAGAAGGTCAATGATCTTATTGATCATGTCATAGCCTAGTTCCTTATGGGCCATCTCGCGTCCACGATAGAAGATCTGGATGCGAACTTTGTGGCCTTCCGAGAGGAATTGGCGGATTTTTCGAAGCTTGATCTCGAGGTCTCCACTACCGATCTTTAGTCCGAAACGCATCTGTTTTAGTTCAGATGCTTTGTTTTTTGCCTTAGACTTTTGTTGCTCTTTCATCTTTTGATACTGGTATTTACCCCAGTCGATGATTTTTGCAACAGGTGGGTCGGCATTCGGCGATATCTCTACCAAGTCGACACCTGCATCTTCTGCCGCTTTTAGGGCTTCGTTACGGGGGAGGATTCCTAGTTGTTCTCCGCTTGTGCCGATAACGCGTAACTCCTTAGCGCGAATAGCATCGTTGATTCTGACTTGGTGTGCGATTGCCGTGTCTCCTTCTTTTAAAACGCTTCAGTATTTGAATGAAACATTCTCGCCAGTTATTGTATCACAAGCACTAGGGTAAATTCAAGAGGTAGCGAGCCGATACTGTAAGGCCTCGGCAATGTGATTCGACGCGATAGCTTCGGCGCCTTCCAGATCGGCAATCGTCCGGGCAACTTTAATCACCCTAAAGTAGCTTCGAGCACTGAGATGGAGTTTGTCTGCAGCAGTGTCGAGCAGCTGACGTACCTCTTGAGACAGTGATATATTTTGCTTGATATCACGAGAAGAAAGAGAACTGTTGTATTTTGGACCTTTATTGTATCTGTTATGTTGTCGATCGGTTGCCGAAAGGATAAGTTTTTTAGCTTCTTCTTGCTGTGAATTATTCAACGATTTATGATCGAGAAGCGTTTTTGTTGCCACTCTTGGGACTGAGACGACAAGATCGATACGGTCGAGCAAAGGTCCAGATAGCCTTGCCTGGTATGAAAGGATCTGTGTAGAAGAGCAGGTGCACTCATGGGTTGCATCTCCATAGTATCCGCACGGACACGGGTTCATTGTAGCGACGAGCATGAAGTCTGATGGGTACTCGGCATAGCTGTCCGCTCTTGAAATTGAGATTTTCTTGTCTTCAAGCGGCTGACGGAGAGATTCGAGCGTTGCTCGTGGATATTCAGGAATCTCATCTAGGAAGAGGACACCCATATGGGCAAGACTGATCTCGCCAGGCTTTGGTTTTCCTCCGCCGCCAATAAGAGCAACGCGGCTTGCGGTATGGTGGGGAGTACGAAATGGTCGTTGTGTGATAACGGTGTCAATTGATTCACCGGTGAGGCTATGAAGTTTTGTGACGGCAATTACCTCTGATTGCGAGAGGGGTGGAAGCAGGGAAGTGAGTGTGTTGGCGAGCATCGTTTTGCCCGCACCTGGAGATCCGGTAAGTAGTATGTTGTGTCGGCCTGCAGCGGCAATAATCATGGCACGTTTGGCTTGTTCTTGACCATAAATATCATCAAGGAGGGGACTGCTGTCGGTGGAAATATTATCTTTTGGTCGTAACTCAAACGGTTTGATGGGTATTTCTTTTTTAAGATGAAGGAAGAGTTGTTTCAGGGATGAAATACCGACGAGGGCTATCCCGTCGACAAGACTGGCTTGCTCTATGTTGGCAGTGGGCAAATATACGGTTGTGAGTCCCGCGCGTTTTGCCGTTTCCGCGATAGAGATAGCACCCCTGATCGGTCGTAAACTGCCGTCGAGTGCGAGTTCCCCTGCAAAGGCAGCATTAGTGACTTCCTCCTGTCGCAACTGTCCTGAGCACGTCAGGATAGAGAGCGCGATCGCCAGGTCATAGTGTGAGCCGTCTTTCGGTAATTCAGCTGGCGCAAGGTTGATAATGATCTTCTTGGCGGGAAAATCCAGTAGAGAGTTGGTGATGGCACTTCGGACGCGTTCTTTGGCTTCATCGATTGCCTTATTGCCGAGCCCCACGATTTGTAAAGATGGGAGGCCGTTCTTAAGGTCACTTTCCACCTCGATAACACTTCCATCGAAGCCGATCGGTGCTACAGAAATAACCTTTGCGACATTTCCCATAACTAGCTATCAGTTAAGCATATCCAGTATTTATGTGTAAATAGAAGCATGGCAGAGACCTCATATGCTGAATTGCCCCGGCAATAAGATGGTTTCCTGTATCTTTTTATGCTATAATAACAGAGGTCATGATCGAGGGGCTGATATAGCTTTCGACAGATGGATCTTAACAGATTATTTTGCAGGTCGCTTCACTGACGTAATCAGTATTTTAATTGCAACTAATTTGCAAAAAGCCGTAGCATTTGTAAAGGGCGCTTTCGCGCCTCGCGCGCTTGCTATGCAAGCTGCCTAATTTAGACAGCCATGCCGTTGCTCGACGCCTATAGGGCTTCTGGCGTGTCATATTTATAGGCTAGAGATATGCTCGTCTGTGGCAACATCTCGAAGTATCAGCAGACAGCACCCCGACGGGTATTTTTGTTTCGTTTTAATCTCGTCTGAGTGTATAAAAAACTAAGCGAAACTATTCCTGTAGACGAATAATCAGTTACCATTTGGACGCGGGGGCAGTACCCGCCAGCTCCACCAAGTTGATGCCCGGAATCGCTTTTGCTATAAAAGCGATTTTTTTGTTTTCAAGCGCGAATTTATGGCGAATAAAAAACAACCGCCTGCGAGGAACGGTTGTTTTTATGTGGAGTTTTTGAAATCTTTTTTGTTTTTGGCCCTGTACAAGTTTTTTGTTCAAGGCTACCCCTATAATATAGCGTGAAAACGCTCATGTCAATAACTTTTTCAATGATTTTTTGGGTTAAAAATACCACAGTTTTTAGACGGTTAGTAGCAAACTTTTTCCATAGAGGGAACCTCTAGTACACTTAGTTATATATGAACCTATTGTTAACATCTTCTGGCGTCGAAAATGCAGTATTGAGACGTGCGTTACGTACTGCATTAGGCGGGCAATGTAATGCCACCCGGGCTGTTTTCATTACGACTGCAGCAAATGTCGAGTCTGGCGATAGGTCTTGGCTGGATAGAAACATTAATGAGATCTGGTCTCTAGGCTGCAAGGCTTTTGAGTGTATCGACATCGCAAGTCCTATAGAGGAGTGGAGGCGAAGCCTTTGTTTGGCCGATATTATTGTCGTGGGAGGTGGCAATACATTCTATTTAATGAGTATCATGCGAAGAGTTGGCTTCATGAGTTTATTGGAGAAGAGTGTAGCGACAGTCTATGTGGGAATTAGCGCAGGCAGCGTAGTGTGCGGCCAGACGATTCAATTTGCCCTAGATACCAATGACGTTGGCGTGTCCGATATGCGTGGATTTGGTTTTATCGATGGTGTCGTTCTGCCGCATTGGAGTGACAAGAAGCAACGGCGATTAGAAACACTCCCTTGCTTTACTAAAATCAGAAAATACCCACTGGCAGATGGACAGGGCCTGCAGGTAATGGGTGAGACGATCCGAGAAATTAAGTAAGGATGTAGATATCGTTGTAAATATTTGTAAAAATAAATAGATGATAAATATACAACGTTAATCTGTAAAATAGAGAATTTAAATCGAATAATGTATCAATAACAACAAAAAGTGATCAAAAGACCATTGACATAATGCCTACGCTTTGCTATAGTGAAACTACGCTTTTACAAACACAAAAAGCAAAACACCTTAACAATTCAACCCTTACTCAAAAGTAATGCAAATGTCCTTACGATCTTGGACGGACAGTCGGTAACATTACAAACGAAAATAAACATAGGAAACAACATATGAGTCGCCACAAGAGCGACCCACGCACCTTTTCTAACTCTTATGGTTAGTATGTAGCGTTACCGATGCTCCGCCTGAAAAGGCGTATAGAAGTAAAGTACTGACTGCGCTGAGTTAAACCTTGGTATTGCCAAATAGCAATGTGACTACTCAGCGTGGACGTGGAACACTTCTAGCGAGCGTAAAACATTTGCCCCAGCACTTTGCTGGAGCGGTCAGTTGCCCAGAGTGGTAGATCGCTATGAGAGCACGCGCCAAAATTTATATCTAGCGGCGGATGTAGCAATCATAGCAATATAGTCTACTGCTCGGGCTTCTTTGTTTTGTGAGTGATATAATGAGTTCAATGTTTAGTAGAGTTCTTATGACCGTACTACTTGCAGCAGCTATCATGTTGCTTTTTTTGCTACAGAGTACGAATCCTGGATCCTCAAGCCCTGCGGTCATTCTGCTAGTGTTTATTCTTTTTTACATCATCTTATTCGTAGTGATTACATGGATATTGCGACTAGTGAGTTGGCTTCTCTCTAAGGTGGCTCGACCAATTGTTGTAAAAAAACCTCTGTCTCAATTGAGCCAAGGACACTCAGCCTACCTCGCATCGGTCATTGCGATCGCACCGATTATGCTTATGGCAATGGGTTCGGTTGGTCACCTAGGCTTCTATGAGGTATGCCTGGTGCTACTTTTTATAGTACTGGGGACCTTCTATGTTGAACGTCGAGTAATGTAAATTTATCCTCTTTTTTGATAAGTAGTTATGCTATAATTACAGATATGGAACCAAAGTCTTCAGAGCAAATGCCAACGCCTGTTGAATTTACTGCGCCTCTTCCTAATTTAGAGGTGACTCCACCGGCTGCTCCAGAGCGTGAAATGACACCTGAACGAGGGCAGGAGGTTCGCCAGCAGACGATGCCAGCAGCGCCAGTACCGACACAAACTCAGCTGCCGACACCGGTGGTGCAGCCCGCTCAAGACGGCGCTTCGACGGCAGTGCCAGCAGACGATACGACACCTACGGTCGCGGCTGATGAAGATCTGATAGAGAAGGAATGGGTGGATAAGGCAAAAAAAATCATTCAGGATACAAGAAATGACCCGCACGCTAGAGAACAGCGAGTGGGAAAACTACAGGCAGATTATCTCAAAAAGAGATATGGCAAAGAATTAGGCAATCAAACGTAAGGGGTTAAATGCCAGTTGCAATCATAGGAGTGCTAACAATCGTCGTACTCATAGCAATAGCTGGAGTTGTTGTTTTTTTAACCTACCAAAAAAGCCTAAGAGAGGCGAAGAATTACGAGCGTGGGCTCAAAATGGTACCAATGATTATTCATCTTCCGCCGTCGAGTGAGGATATAGAAGGGGGGAGCCGTGATCAAAGGGACCTGACGGAAGAAATCCTCAGCCAGGCGCAGGTCATGTATAACGTTATTGCTAGTACGGCTACAAAGGGATTTAAATCGAAGGTCTATGGTCAGCGTCATATGTCTTTTGAGATTGTTGCACGAGATGGACTAATCTATTACTACGCTGTCGTACCAATCGTGCTGGTAGATATTGTGCGACAGGCAATCGCTGCGGCGTATCCATCGGCTCGTCTTGAAGAAGTCGAAGAGCATACTATTTTCAGCGAAGTGGGGAAACTTAGTGGAACGATTGGTGGAGAGTTTACGCTTAAGAAAGAAGGATTCCTTCCTATTGCAACTTACCAAGAGTCAAAGCGTGATGCAGCGAGGGCTCTACTTAATGCTCTCTCGAGTGCAACGCGAGAGGATGGTATAGGAATACAGATACTGCTGCGTCCGGCACGAGAAGGTTGGGTGAAGCAGTCTATTAATGCTGCCGAAAGGATTACCAAAGGCAAGGGTAAGAAGAGTGGCTTTGGCGCATTGCTTGCCCCGAAAGATGTCATGGAAGCGCTCTGGAAACCGCCAGAAGCAAGCGAGAACAAAGAAAAACCAGAAGATACACAGTTGACGTCGCTTGAAAGGGCGAAAATCGAAGCGATAGAGGAGAAGACACGCTATCCTGGATATGAGACGCTTATCCGCGTTGTTGTCTCATCAAATACATCTGCTCGTTCCCAGGCGCTCCTTCAAAATGTCGTATCGGCATTTTCACTTTTTGATTCTCCTAGTTACAACGGATTTAAATTTGCTATCTCGCGCAATATCGAAGAGCTCGTAACATCATATATCTTCCGTTTCTTCCCGCAAGCAGTGAATAGTAATCTATTGAATACTGTCGAGCTTGCGACTGTCTTCCATTTGCCAGATCAGACTACCATTCCAACCGCACAAGTCCAGCGACAGATGAGTAAGCAGGTTGATGGTCCGACTGAGCTAATGGACGAAGGATTCTTGCTGGGATATAACGAATTTCGTGGCGTGAAGAAGCCGATTCGCCTCAGCACAAACGATCGCCGTCGGCATACGTATATTATTGGTCAGACCGGTACGGGTAAATCGGTATTGCTTGAGAATTTGGCGTATCAGGACATGATGGATGGTAAGGGTTTTGCGTTTGTCGATCCGCATGGTGATTCGGTCGAAGCGTTACTTGGCAAGGTGCCAAAAGAGCGTGTTGAGGATGTTATCTACTTCAACCCTGGCGATATGACAAACCCAATTGGGTTGAATATGTTTGAATTTGATCATGATGACCAGAAGGACTTCTTGGTCCAGGAGGCTATTAATATGCTTTATGGACTCTATGACCCAGGCCATACGGGTATTGTTGGTCCGCGTCTTGAGCATATTTTCCGCAATTGCGCCTTGCTTTTGATGGCGGATCCGGCTGGCGGCACATTTATTGATATCCCAAAGTGCCTTATCGATGCGGATTTTGTGAAGAGTAAGCTGAAATATGTAAAAGATCAGACGGTTCTTGATTTTTGGACAAAGGAATTTCCGGCATCGCAACGATCAAATGAGGCGGGTGAGGTGATTTCATGGGTTGTCTCGAAGTTTGGACCTTTTATATCAAATGACGCCATGCGTAATATCATTGGCCAGACAAAGTCAGGCTTCAATTTGCGAGATATTATGGATAATAAGAAAATCCTTCTTGTGAATCTCTCGAAAGGAAAGATGGGTGAGCTGAACTCGAAGCTTCTTGGTATTATCTTTGTGATGAAGTTTCAGGCTGCAGCAATGGGACGTGCTGATATTCCTGAAGACCAGCGTGTCGATTTCTCGCTGTATGTCGATGAGTTTCAGAATTTTGCTACAGAGAGTTTTGAGTCGATCTTGTCTGAGGCCCGTAAATATCGTCTAAACCTTATTATGGGAAATCAGTTTATGACCCAGCTGACAGATAAGATCCGAGAAGCGATTATTGGTAACGTCGGTACGGTAATATCGGGAAGAATTGGTATTACGGATGCTGAAATCTTGATAAAGAAGTTTGCGCCGACGTTTGACGAGGAAGACCTTACGAAGCTCCCAAATCACGAATCGATTGCAAGTGTTATGATTCATAACGTCCCGTCGGCGCCGTTTAGTATGTCATGGATTCCGCCAATGGGTGAAGCAAATATGCAGCTGAGCGATGCTCTGAAGCGCCTATCTGCAGCAAAATACGGTAAGCCGCGTGCGATTGTCGAGAAAGAGATATTTGACCGCCTAGGAGCCGCTGAAAGAGAAAAGACAGAACGTATTAAACGTATGAAGTCGGCTGCAGGACCGGTGGGTGGTGCGCCAAAGTCATCAGGTTCATCATTTCTTGATGAATGGCTAGCGAAACGCCAACAGTTGGGCGGGGCGAAGCCGACAGCAGCTCCACTTACTCCTGCGCAGCCTCCTGTATCGCAACAGCCACAAAATGTACCATCTCAGCAGAGCGTAACGCCACCTGCTGAAGAAGTAACGCCTGTGCAGCAGGCTGCTGATGGACTACATCTTCGCGGCGATAGCAAAAACGAAGATAGTGAAGTATCGGTAAAGTTTAGATAGTTTCTAGATAAAGAAAATGAGCGTTTAGCGTTTGCCGGTGATCATGATACGGGTGAAGTCAAAGATAATACCGACGAGCCACCCAATAATAAAGGCGCCAATTGTCTCAAATCCTGATAGTGCATAACCAGCCCAGCGGGCCCAAAAGTATACAAGGGCTGTCAGACCGAGCGCAAATAGTGATCCAGCGAGCATGGCATTTGGACGAGCAATCGTACTGCCAACCGCTTCGGAAGTCTTCTCGATCGCTTTATTGTGAATAAACTTACTAAAGGTGCGACTCGGAGCCGACATACTTTTACGTGCTTCGTTCATTTCTAGCTTAAAGGCGGCATCTGAGCCAGGCTTGATGCCTGATAAGCGATTATGACGTTTTTCGGCAGGGGAGACTTGCTTCTCTGGCTTATCGGCTGGCTTCTCTGCAGACTTCGCCCGTTCTAAGGCTTCTTGTTTAGACTGCTCAAGTTCTTTCTTATTTTCTTGTGCGAGTTCGGCTTTGCGTTCGCGTTCATGCGCGAGACCCCTGTCGAGCTTTTCTCGTTGTTCGCCGAGGCGATCTGCATTGATCCGCTCGCGCTCTGGTAATTGTAGTTTTTCTCGTTCTGCCATAGTTGCCACCCTTTTTATTGTTTATATTGCACCTGTTGTCGCGTTGCGACGTACTAATCGAACTTCTTTACCGAGTTGTCGGGCGCGTGCATAGAAGTAGGCAACAACTGCGAGGATTACACCGGCGAAGATCATATTCTCGCCAGGTCCGGTGTGTGGCAGTTGTGATACCGTTTGTTCAACGATTTTCTTTTCGACAGGACACTTCACGGGTATATTCACTGTATTACCAAAGGTATTAGTCATAGTACAGTCGTATGAGCTCTGGTTGCTTGCACCGGTATTAGTGAGAGGAATTTGATTCTTCACCTGTATAACAAATGTGCGCGATTCTTTTTCTCCAGCAGCGAGGGAAATAGCTGGCCATGCAAGGGTACCCTTGGTGGCATTGAATGTTCCACCGCCAGAATCTGCCATATTGGCGTACTCAAGGACATCTCCGAGGTCTTCTGTGAAAGTAACTTGCTCCGGAATAACCCCTTGATTTTCCATGGTGAGGGTGTAGCTTATTTTGTCGCCAGCTTGAGCATTTTTTGTCGTAGCATTGATATTGCCTTGTGTCATATTTGTCGCTACTTTTGAGCTAATAATATTTGCGGCACAGTTCTCGTCCTTGATCCAGATCTCTGGGTTTCCTGGGCATGGCTGACAATCTGGGCTATTAGCAGGAAGGCTTGGATTTACCGAGCAGACCTCTGGCTTTGCAATAGTAAATGATTTTGCACAGTCAGTAGGATCTGTTTTGTTGCCAACGGATGTAGTGACGGTGAGGGTTACTTTATAAGTACCAGGTGTTGAGAGCGTAAAGCTAGGTGCGCTAACAGACAACTTTGAAGAGGTGACAGGGATTGTTCTAATCGTTTTGCCCGATGCATCTGTAACAACAAAAGTGTATTTACTTACCGTTGCCCCAGCAGCTGTAGAAGCACTGCCGGTGAGCGAAACGAGGGTGCGATCCATGATGTCCGCCTGAACTGCCTGGCAGGCTGCTGCTGGCTTGTTGGCTACGGTGAATGAGCCGCTACAGCTATTACCGCCCATCTTACCGACAGAGGTGACAACGGTAAGATACACATGGTATGTTCCTGGGGCGGATTGCGCATATGTAGTTGAATTAGTTAGCTTTGCACTTTTAACAGACAGAGTCTTCACGACGGTGCCCGCTTTTTTGACCGTGTAGATATACTCTTTTACGGCTGCACCATTTTTAGTTGTGGCCTTGGCGGTAAAGCGGAAACGGTTTGCGCCAAGTGGGGCGACATCCAGATTGCTGCAGGCTGCAACGGGCTTCGGTGGATGCGGGACGCTTGCTGTAATAAGGTTACCGCAGTCTTTTTTGATGGCGAACCAGCCCATGCTTGCTGAGTGTGCGTAAAAGACTGTATGGCGATCGCCGCCCTCCTGGGTGAGGCGCATTGGACGGTAGTATGCCGTGCCGCTACCGTAATCCCATGCTCGTTGGCCCTGTGAGTAGCTATAGAGGCTGGTCATCGACCAGTTGTAACGACTCGACTCGCCGATAACTGTAGTTTTTGCGCTTGCTATCTCTGCACGGGTGATACCAAGAGAGTTGAAAATAGTCTTAATGTGCCGATAATTACTGTCGTAATATCTCAAGAAGTCCTTTACGCTCGATACTCCGCCTGGAACAAAGTCTGCATTGCTTGATGCATTTGCAGCTTCGGGTGGATTAAAGACAGCCAGTGATTGAACAACGAGGGCAAGGGCGGTGACGATCAAGGCTGCTTTGCGGGTAGCTTCTTCTTTACGTAGGCGTTTGGCGTAAAAGCCAAGCTGCCCAACAAGCGCTGGGCTGAATGGAAGATTTGATACAATTTTGCGAAACATTGCGGCTGTTCCTTTATGTCTTGTTATGTTGTTTTTATCTTATATTACCTATATTTGCTCTCAGATTAGCATAAGTATTGTGTTCAAAGCAAGTACTTGAGTGAATACAAATAGTTCGATATAATTGGGGAAGAGTAAATAGCAGATACGACTGAAAAAGTGAGGGAAGATGGCTAAACAAACAGCTGATGGCTCCTATGATTCATCGCAAATCCAAGTATTAGAAGGTCTTGAGCCGGTTCGCAAGCGGCCAGGAATGTATATTGGTAGTACGGGCTACGATGGCGTACACCATCTTATTAAAGAAATCGCCGATAACTCTATTGACGAGGCAATTGCTGGATATGCATCAAAAGTGGAGGTTCGCCTCCTTAAAGATGGTGGCGTAACAGTAGTTGATGATGGACGTGGTATTCCGGTCGACAAACATGCGAAAACTGGTCTTTCAACACTTGAAACAGTACTGACAGTACTCCATGCCGGTGGTAAGTTTGGCGGTGGCGGCTATAAGGTCTCTTCTGGTCTGCACGGTGTCGGTTCATCTGTCGTAAATGCACTCTCGACCAAAATGATAGCTGAAGTGGTTCAAAAGGGCCAGCTATATCGAATTGAATTTGAAACGGGTAATACGGTTTCTCCTCTGAAAAAAGTAGGCAAGACTGATCGCCCTGATGGCACAACTATTACATTCTATCCAGATCCGACAATCTTCAAAGAAACGGTCGAGTTTGACTACAAGTGGGTCGTAAATTATCTGCGCCACCAGGCATATCTTACGAAGGGTATTCATACGTCTGTTATCGACGAGCGTACCGACGAGCGGATGTCATTTTATTTCGAGGGTGGTATCCAGAGCTATGTGAAACATCTTAATATCGGCAAAGAAGTTCTCTCGGACAACGTTTTCTATGTCGAGAAGCAAGTTGAAGATTCTGGTGTTGAGGTAGCGATTCAATATAATGATAGCTTTATAGAGACCGTTAAGCCGTTTGCAAACAACGTCCTCACTCCAGATGGTGGAACCCATCTGGTCGGGTTCCGTGCTGCACTAACTCGTGTTATTAATGATTATGCTCGCAAGAATAGCCTCCTCAAAGAGAAGGAAGAGAACCTGACGGGTGACGATATTCGTGAAGGATTAACTGCAATCATCCTAGTGAAGCTACCTGACCCTCAATTTGAAGGACAGACAAAGAATAAGCTTGGTAATCCAGAGGTTCGTCGCTACGTAGAGCAGGTGATGAATGAATACTTTGCATACTATCTCGATGAGAATCCTGACGTTGCAAAGAAGATCATTGGAAAGGCCTTGCTGGCTGCTCGTGCTCGTAAAGCTGCTCGTGCCGCACGCGATAATGTTTTGCGAAAAGGTGCCCTTGATGGCATGGGTCTTCCTGGAAAACTGTGGGATTGTTCATCAAAAAGCCCTGACGATAGTGAGATTTACATCGTTGAGGGTAACTCCGCGGCCGGCTCCGCTAAAGAGGGGCGTGATAGCAAAACACAAGCGATCTTGCCACTTCGTGGTAAAGTTCTCAACACTGAACGAGCTCGTCTTGATAAGATGTTCGCTAATAAAGAGATTGTTGCTATGATTCAGGCATTTGGTGTTGGAATTGGCGAGCAATTCGATATTAATGGTCTTCGCTACCATAAGATTATTATCATGACTGATGCCGACGTTGACGGTAGTCACATTGCTACGTTACTTTTGACATTCTTCTTCCGCTATATGAAAGAAGTGGTTGAGGGAGGTTATATCTATCTAGCTAAGCCGCCGCTTTACAGTATTAATAAGGGTCAGAGTAAGACATATGTATATGACGAAAAAGAACTTGATTCTGAGCTTAATCGGCTGATTGAAGAAAGAAAAGCGCGTGGAACATCCGTTGACCCTGCGGAAGATAGAGTAAAGCAAGCTGGCGTGACGATCTCTCGCTTTAAGGGACTCGGTGAAATGGATGCTGAGCAGCTATGGGAGACCACAATGAGCCCAGAAAACCGTGTATTGATTCAAGTACGCGTTGAAGACGCGGAAGAAGCGGATGCAATCTTCACGAAGCTGATGGGTGATGAAGTAAGCATGCGTAGGAGCTTTATCCAAGCCAGGGCAAAGGAAGCAGATCTAGAGGAATTGGACGTATAATCATGGATAACGATGCAATAAACACAACACCAATTGATAACGATGAATCTACTGAAGCAGAGGTAGTGACACCAGGTCTCGAGCGTCGCACGCTTGAGAACGTGATGCAAGACAGCTTCTTCCGTTACTCGATGAGCGTGATCATTGATCGTGCTTTGCCGGACGTGCGTGATGGCCTTAAGCCAGTTCATCGCCGTATTCTGTATTCAATGGAGGCAAACGGCTGGCGCAGCGGTGGAAAGTTCGTAAAAAGTGCGCGTGTCGTCGGTGATGTTATTGGTAAGTACCACCCGCATGGTGATACTTCTATTTATGACTCCATGGTTCGTCTGGCGCAGCCGTGGTCTCTTCGTATGCCACTTGTTAACGGACAGGGTAACTTCGGTTCAATGGACGGCGACGAAGCAGCTGCGTATCGATATACAGAAGCAAAGATGACACGTATTGCTGAAGAAATGTTAGTTGATATCAATAAGGATACGATTGATTTTCGTGACAATTTTGATGGTTCAGAGCAAGAACCTGCCGTTTTGCCGGCAAAGATTCCAAACCTGCTTTTGAATGGGCAGATCGGTATTGCTGTCGGTATGGCGACAAACATTCCACCACATAATTTAGGTGAGCTTGTAGATGCTTCGATCGAATTGATCGACAATGAAAACGCTGGCATTGATGACCTTTTGAAGCATGTTAAAGGTCCAGACTTCCCGACAGGGGCGGTTATCTATGGTGGTGCGCCGATGAAGCAGGCCTATCAAACGGGTCGTGGCAGTGTCATGGTGCGTGCGGTTGCCGATATTGAGGAGACAAAGAAAGGTCGTCACCAGATTGTTGTGACGGAAGTTCCTTATGGTGTAAATAAAGCAACGCTCATTGAGAAAATTGCTGAACTGGTTAAAGATAAGAAAATTAACGGCATTAGTGATCTTCGTGATGAAACAGCTCGCGGTAAGGTGCGTGTCGTGATCGAGCTCAAGAAGGATGCATACCCAAAGAAGCTTCTCAATCAGCTCTATAAACTAACTGCTTTGCAGACAAGCTTCAATTTCAACATGCTTTCGCTGGTTGATGGCATTCAGCCGCGTATTTTGGGCCTACAGGAAATGCTTCAGGAGTTCGTAAAGCACCGACAAAAGGTCGTGCGTCGTCGTACTGAATTCGAACTCAAGAAGGCGAAAGAACGCGCACACATTCTCGAGGGCTATAAGATTGCTCTCGATCATATCGATGAAGTTATTAAGACAATTCGAGCAAGTCGTACCCAAGAAGAAGCACAGACGAATCTTATCAAGCAGTTCAAGCTGAGCGATATTCAAGCTGCTGCAATTTTGGCGATGCAGCTGCGTCGTTTGACTGGACTGTCTCGAGAGGAAATCGAGAATGAGCTAGCCGACCTTATTAAGTTGATTACTAAACTTGAAGGTATTTTGGCTGATGAAAAGGAGATTCTCAAGATCATCAAGACTGAACTTATCGAGATGAAAGAGAAATATGGCGACGAGCGTCGCTCGAAGATTATCAACCACGAGCTTGGTAAATTTAGTGACGAAGAGCTGATTCCAGAAGAGGAAAGCGTTATACTTCTTACAACAGAAAATTACATCAAACGAACATTGGTGAGCGACTATCGTAAGCAGAACCGTGGCGGTAAAGGCAAGCGCGGCATGACGACGAAAGACGAGGATGTTATCGATCAGCTTGTTACGGCAAGTACGCACGACTGGCTCCTCTTCTTTACGAACAGGGGACGTGTCTTCCGCTTGAAGGCATACGAAGTGCCGGCAGCGAGCCTCCAGGCTAAGGGAGTTGCTGCGGTAAATCTCCTTCAGCTCCAACCAGAGGAAAAGATTACATCGATTATCCGTCACGAGAAAGACGCAAAGGATGACGGGTATCTCTTTATGGCGACTTGCAAGGGTACGGTAAAGAAGACACCCCTCAAGGATTACGCAAATATTCGTACAAATGGATTGATTGCGATACGACTCGATGATGGTGATGAGCTTCGCTGGATCAAACGAACCAACGGTGATAACGACATCATTATCTCGACATCAGCTGGTCAGGCGATTCGCTTCAATGAATCGGATGCTCGGCCTATGGGACGTGCGGCGCGTGGTGTACGCGGTGCCAGATTGCGTCCGCATGACACAGTTGTCGGTATGGATGTGGTAATGAGCGAAGATCAGATCCTTCTTGTGATCAGTGAAAAAGGCTTCGGCAAGCGTACAAAAGCCGAGAACTTCCCGAAGCACAAGCGTGGTGGCGTTGGCATTAAAGCGGCTGTGGTAACCGCAAAAACTGGTCCGATTATTTCTGTGCAGACGATTGATCCTGAGATGAAAGAGGCGATCTTGATCTCAAAGAATGGTCAGACGATCCGCCTGAGTCTTGAAGATATCAAGTTGCTTGGACGCACTACTCAAGGTGTTACAATAATGAGACTAGGCGATGGTGATAGTGTGTCATCAATCGGTCTAATGCCTGAACAGAACCGTAACGAGGAGAATTAACCTATGACGCTATCACCGTATCTCATTGCTATCGTGCTGGGATGGGTGATAGCGCAAGGACTCAAGTACGTTTTTGCGGTGATTAAACATCGCAACCTGAGCCAATTAAGGCAGCTCTATCTCTCTGGTAATATGCCAAGCTCGCATACTGCGACGGTTGTTGCGCTTGCGACAGTGATTGCCTGTACGAAAGGCGTAGACTCAGCGATCTTCGCTGTCGTCGCATTATTTGCCGCCATTGTTATGTATGATGCGATGATGGTTCGTCGCTCGTCGGGTGAGCAAGGTTTAGCTGTCCAACAGATTATCAAGAGCCTGAAAAGTGACATTAGACTGCCTCGAGCTGCGAAAGGACATACACCTGGTGAAGTGCTTGTCGGAGCGCTTCTCGGCGTGGCTATTGGCCTAGTTGTATTTTTCGCTACGAAATAATCAGATATAACCGTTGCATTCAAGGAATGTTTGGCGTATAGTTGATATCAGTCTGACTGCGAGCGAGGGTAAAAACTCATTAAGAGCGTAGTTAGAAATGTAGTTTAACAATTTAGTTGTGCAATTTCGAAATCTTCGTCCACGATGGAGATTTCGGGAAATTGAATTTGATTCAATTTCATCATCGTCAGTCTATTTTGAGTAGACGTTTTGTTTTTACAAAACATCTTTTATGGAGAGTTTGATCCTGGCTCAGGATGAACGCTGGCGGCGTGCCTAATACATGCAAGTCGA
>JBKGVB010000031.1:0-5624 GCA_046462475.1 Saccharimonadales bacterium (SeqCode)
AACGAGACACTATTGTATTATCGATCTACGCCAGATGCATTCAAAAGACGCAAGACGCTTACTTCGCTCAAGAATCATATTAAGGCACGTACGCGATTCTACGAAAGAGGGGATATCCAGCTTTCTGATTATCTATACGGCGTAATGACACAGACCGTACTATTTCTCATGCCCGTAAAGCTCGTAAACGTAGCTTTCAAGAAGGTGGTTCGTAGTGAGTAGCAAAGTATCTGTTATCATCCCTGTCTATAACGCCGAGGGCACTATTGGCAATATTTTAGATAAACTCATTACGCAGAAATATAAGAATATAGAGATCATTGCCGTAAATGACGGCTCAAAAGATGGCAGCCTTAAGATTCTTGAAGAATTCTCAAAGAGTGATGAACGTGTCATGGTTATTAACCAAGAGAATGCAGGTGTGAGCGCTGCAAGGAATGCGGGGATTAGTAGAGCTACGGGTGAGTTTATAATATTTATCGACTCTGACGATGACTTTAGCGAGGATATTGTTGTTAAGCTAATTGAGGCGTCCTCCGACGGCATTGATTTTGTAATGTGCAGCATGAGTATTAATGGTAGAGACATCGTTACTCGGAGTGCTGTAGTGAAAGGGCGGGAGTCTATTGTTTGTCACGTGCTAAGATCTCTGTTAACAAAAAATCTGTATTATGGTCCATACTGCAAATTATTCAGAAGTAATATCATAAGGGAATACAACATACGGTTTCCTGAGCAGATAAGTTATGGAGAAGATACTATTTTCGTACTGGACTATCTTCGTCAAGTTGAGGGGATGGCTTTGTTGGATAGGCCTTTGTATTTTTACAAGTTTTTACCGACAGGGCTCGCCGCTAGTAATGTGAAAAATTTGCATTTCCGTCGCGCAAGAGTTGACGCACTAGGCCGCTTTGTCCAGGGTCGATTATCTCTTGCTAATTTTATACTTAATTTATTAGTACGAGCGCGGTGGAGCGCGGCTTACCTGAAGAATCGAGTTGGGATTTAGTGATCATGAGACCTATGGTCACTCAAACCCGGATACTATTAAAGACGATATTCATCGTAGTGATTGCTGCGATTTATGTATCAATATTGTTTTCTTATCCTAGCATGAGTGACATGGGGGTGATTGCTACTAATGTAGCTTTGGTAGTATATGCAACCTATAGATCTTTCTTTTCTCTAAAATACAACTTTTCAATATATCAATTCTTTTATATATTCTCACTTCTGTTTATGGGTTTGGCGCCTCTAGTTCAATACAAGCAGTCCATACAGACCGTAGATGGCTATGATATTGCAGGTAGTACCTATATATTAACGAATCTTGTAGTACTTACAGTTTTCGTTGTGATTGATTTTATATACCACTATAGGCACAAGAGGCCAGCGGAACTGTTAGCTATTCAAATGGAAGGTTCCAAGGTGCTGTCTAAAAAATTTAACATAAAAGACACCCTAAAGCTGAGGACGTTATTGCTAGCCTTGTCTCTAAGTTCTTTGGTGTACATTGTCTTTGTTAATCAGAATGATTTAACTGGATTATTCTACAGGGATATATTCATTGACAGGATCGAATTCAAAGATAATATGACCATGATATTGGCAGGAGTCTTAAGGCCACTATCAATTTTTACATTTATCTTTTATTACAAAATTGGCAAAAGTAAGCCCTTTAAGATGTTACTATTTGGCATTGCGTTGATAACTTGCTTTCCCTTAGCTCTTACAAGGTTTTTGATCGGAGCATATTGGATACCTGTCGTAATTACAGTTTTCAACTCGCTAAGTAAGAGGAGGGTGCTTGGATACTTATACACCGTTGGGTTGTTGATACTATTTCCTATTTTTGAGGTATTTAGAGCGCTGTCTGTATACGTAGAGCGTGGATCTCTTTCCGTAGCATTTTTCGAAAAAGTATTTGAAGCGTTCTCATCAATGACATACGATTCCTATCAGTCTTTAGCATTTGTAATACAGAACAACTTTATCACCTTTGGTCAGCAGCTAGTGGGAGTGCTTGGTTTATTTATACCCAGGTCTTTATGGGAGAGCAAGCCGATTGGTAGCGGGTTTACGGTCTCGGAAAAATATGGCTTAGGATGGGATAATATCTCAATGAATTTCTTTGGCGAAGGTTATATAAATTTCGGCTTTATAGGCATCTTGCTATTTGCTGTCGCATTGGCAGTGACTATGCGCTATCTTGACAGAAAATATTGGACAAGAGCTCCGGCTAACGGCCTACTATTTCCTGTGGTCTATCTTATAATTCTCGGCATATTTGCGTACATAATGCGCGGTGACATGATTGGATCATTCACTAGTACCATAGGGGTTACTCTATCTGCCGTCGTTGTGTATTGTGTGATTCGGTTCTCAAGAAAGGTGCAAGGATGAAAAAAGTTTCAATTGTCGTACCCGTATACCGTGCGGAAAAGTATCTAGCAGAGTGTATTGATTCACTCCTCTCACAGACGCATAGCAATTTAGAGATCATCTTGGTGAATGACGGCTCACCCGATGCATCCGGGCGAATAATTAGCGAGTACACCAAAAGAGAGGGCAGGATCAAGGAGATTCACAAGAAAAACGGTGGAGTATCTAGTGCAAAGAATGCAGGGATTGAGCAGGCGACGGGCGACTATATAACTTTTATCGACTCTGATGACTATATACGAGCCGACTTTATAGAGAACTTGGTTAATGATATGGAGGAACATGGTGTATCTATTGTAACCACAGGAACAGCTATGCTTCCGATCGAAGAGGACTCAATGCCAAACGTGAAGGTGTATAATCGACTGAGTGTATACGAGAAGATGTTTTATGGCACTTTGGAAAACGCAGAGAACGGTATGCAAATGCTTGACCGGGCACTAGTAGTAGACAACAACATAAGATTTAAATCATCAAAAAAGATAGGTGAAGATTTCGACTTTTTTGCACAAGCGCTCGAATTTTGTGACAAAGTAGCAGTCGACTATCGCAAAATGTACTACTATAGGCCAAACCCGGCATCGGCTATGAATCAGCAAATTAACCAAGGCCTTATGCAGTCAATCGACAATTTTTCTTCCATAGGTGAGCACTTGACTTTACAGTACCCTGATCTGAAGAAAGCTGTAGATGCAAAGAGGTTTAATGATTCTGCCGCACTAGCAATGCGCAGCTATCACGCTCGCGATGAATGGCAAGAAGATTACTCAAGACTAATGCGAAACATCAGAGCACTGAAATGGCAAACCCTACTTGACAAGAAGGTAAGAAAAAAAGTACGCGCAGCTGCTCTCATATACTGTGCCGTCGGCAACAAAATAGGTACTATAATCCTAAGGAGAATAAAGAAATGAAAAAGATAGGCATCGTAACCTTTCACCGTTCGCACAACTGCGGTTCAATCTTACAGTCGTACGCCATGCAAGAAATACTAAAAAACTACGGCTATCAACCCGAGTTTATAGATTTCGCAACAAAAGGGCAGAATGAATTGTATTCTGTATTCAGGCCATTTAATTTCAGTACTCCCCGCAGCTTTGCCAAAAGTGCATACAGAAACATGCTAAGCGCCCTGCTTTACAGCCGGGCAAAGCGAAATTGGACTAGCTACGACAGGTACCTCACGAATCATTTGAACGTATCAAAGGAGTCATACGACGACAGCTCTGAGTTAAATGATAAGAAGCTCGATTACGAGCTATATCTCACCGGATCGGACCAAGTGTGGAATGTCGCAATTGACGATTACGACCCAATATACTTTCTAAACTTCGTCCACAGTCACCCAAAAATTGCATACGCAGTATCGCAAGGCGCAAGAGATATCGCCAAATACGCACAAGATCCCGACCAGATTGCAAGATACATCAAGGATATAGATTTCGTCTCCTCCCGTGAAGAGAACGGGCAAAAATGGATAGAGAACCTGACCGGAAATAGATATCCAGTCGTCCTAGATCCGACGTTATTACACTCACAAAGTCAATATAGCTCCATTGAAGAAGCTCATGGTATCAGTAATGTCAAAGACGGTGAATACATTTTCGTCTACGCATCGCCACTCTCGAGGGACTATATGCGAAGTGTTAGAAAATATGCACGTACGCACAACTTAAAGATTGTCGTATGGCATAAAGAGATCTGGCTAAAGCACCTAGGCTGGCTGACTGGAGTTAAGTGCCCCAATGATCAAACGCCAGGGAAGTACCTGGATTTAATTAAGAACGCAAAGTATATCTGCACATCTTCATTCCACGGCGTGGCATTTTCTACAATTTACCGCAAAAACTTTGTAGTTCTAGAGAATGATGGTATGCGTGCCGGCAACGACGATCGCATGACGGGTTTCCTAAAAAGACTGAAGTTGTCTGACCGTATCGTCGACCTGTCGCACTTTGATACAAAGATGAATGAAGAAATTGATTATAATGAGTTCGAAGTAGAGCTCCAGAAGAATCAAAAGGTTTCACGCGACTTTTTAGATAAAGCACTGAAGGATTAAGTCTCAAATGAGTAAAGCGTCGTATCTTGCAAAGAATACTCTACTAATTGCAATTAGTAGAGTATCTGCGCAGTTGGTGATGTTTTTTATGTTGCCGTTGTATACGACAATGCTTACACCGGGTGAGTATGGAACGGTTGACTTGATTGTAACCTATGGTGCGCTTTTCGCTCCTCTGATTATGCTAAATGTTCAGCAAGGCATCTTCCGGTATTTGATTGATGCCCGAACTAGTAGGAAAGTTCAGCAGAGTGTGATTACAAACGCACTCGAAATAGTTATTGGAATGTCATTTATAGTCGTACTGATATTCCTTGGAGTCAGTTATTTTGTTGACGTGCCATTGATTGGAAGTATTATATTCTACTTCTTTTCGTTAATAGTAGGGGATTTAGTTATTCAGATCGCCCGCGGACTTGGAAAAACAAAAGAGTTTGCGATCACTGGTGTTGCACAAGGATTGTCTACTGTTGCACTGAGTCTTATATTTATGTTGCCATTACATATGGGTATGAATGGAATGTTGCTTGGAATGGCAGTCGGTATGCTTGCCCCGGCTATTATTTTGGCTTTATATATTGACGCGCACCGTTCAATTAAACTTTCATCACGGAATATAGCCACAAAGAAAGAGCTACTTGCATTTTCATTACCACTTATTCCTAATACTATTTCGTGGTGGGTGTTTAATGCTTCCGACAGAACAGTCATCTCGTTAGTGCTAGGGTTAGCGGCTAACGGTATCTATGCCGTGACGAACAAGTTTGCCAATATCGCCAATAGCTTTAGTGCGATATTCTACGCATCCTGGAGCGAGTCGGCAATTCTAGTGATTAACGATCCTGATCGAGACAAGTTTTTTTCGAGCATTGCTAATATGATGCTGAAAGGATTTAGCGTATTAGGTATGCTGATAATGTGCGGTACTCCACTTATATTTCCTTTGATGGTTGATAAAAGTTTTAATGAAGCGCTTTTGTATCTGCCGGTCTTGATATTGGGGACGATTTTCAATACAGTCGTGAGTTTTTATTCTGCAATATATGTTGCGAAGAAACTCACCAAGCAGGTGGCTAATACCTCTATCTTTGCCGCAGTTATTAACCTGGCTGTGTTATTT
>JBKGVB010000032.1:0-10350 GCA_046462475.1 Saccharimonadales bacterium (SeqCode)
ATAGCCAAAGAGAGGGAATGATTCGGTAAATGAACCGCGGCCAAGAATGACTTGTGCGCGGCCATTCGAGACGGCATCAAGTGTCGAGAATCGTTCGAATACGCGTACAGGATCGTCGCTGCTGAGGACGGTGACGCCGGAGGCAAGCTTGATGCGCTTCGTCTTGCTTGCAATAGCAGCGAGGACCATTTCTGGGCTAGAAATAGCGAACTCATCACGGTGGTGTTCTCCAAGGGCGATAACATCGACACCAAGTTTGTCGGCGAGGACTGCCTCCTCGATAACGAGCCGAATAGATTCGGCGTAGTTCATCAGTTTGCCATCTTTGCTCGTCGCCAGGTCGCCGAATGTATCAAGGCCGAAAAGATATTCTGGAGTAGTCGATGTGGTTGGTTTCTTTGTCATGTGATGTCCTTATAATTTGTCTGTATTTATACCGAGTTGTCTTAGCAGTGGCTCGTTCAATTGATAATACTTCTCAACTCCAACTTTGCGCTCAAGAATCACTCCAGCCGCGACGAGTGTATGAAAGTGATGGCTCATGGTTGGCTGCGAGAGGTTGAGGGCGACCGCGCAACCTGAGACGATCTGTTTACTATTCACTTCACCGCCATCACTGGCTAGCTTGCGTACGATCTCTAGTCGAGTGTCGTCACCGAGACTCTTGAATACGACTGCTTTGTTGAGAGTTGTTTCCATATCTCCTATTATATAGATATATTTAAATATTTCAATATATAAAAATGGAACGTTTATTTTAAAAGGAGGTGTATACTAGCAATATGTTTACGTTTACCGTACCTGCTATCTTGGTGAGTGCCGTATTATTTCTGGTGCGTATCATCTTGGCAGTGACATTCTTTGCCGAAGCACGCTTTAAATTAAGAGATATAAAAACCTTTGCTAAAAAAGATGGTGTGCCTCTTCCAGCCGCCTACTTTGTAGCAATAGCAGAATTATGCGCGGCGCTTAGCATGCTTAGCGGCGTGTTGGCGCAGTGGGCTGGAGTCGGTCTTGTCGCGCTTATGTGTATCACGATCAGCATACACATCTTTAAATGGCATAGTCCATATTGGGCCAATAAGAGAGGCTGGGAATATGACCTTATTATGCTAGCCTTTGCGGCGGTTATTGCAGTCTTTGGTGCCGGTCAATTTGTCCTATTCCAGTAAGAAAAATCAGTAGATATTAATGCAAAAAAGCGACGGTATGGTCTGGTAGCTGTGCTCGAATATGATCTATCTGGCCAGGAGTAAGAGCATCCTTGAGAGCGTGCCAGGCGGAAAGTATTTGCTTTTTCGCACGCGGTTCATCGATGTTCTGCACTATCTGGAATTGCTCAAATATATCTTGCTTGACGATGTCCGTGGTCGGGAATACGGACAAGGCTTGGTCCTGAAGTTCGACAGGTAGTTGACTGGCAAAATCTTTTCGCTCCCCTTCTGTAAGGTGAGCCGCCAAGACGGTCACTGTTCCGTCGAGCGCGTCCTTAGATTCCTTGTCCGAGAAGCCAGAGTAAAGCTGTACTTTTTTGATAAGTTCACGATATTTCATTGTGGATCTCCTTACCTATTAAGTTGATAAATTGGCTTTTCTGCGAGAACAGAATAGTCTTCGTTTATACTATCAAGCGCCTGCATATCCTCATCTGCGAGTTCAAAGTCAAACACTGCATGATTTTCCTCAATATGTGCGGGATTCTCAGACTTTACGACAGGCACCCAGCCATGCTGAATATTCCATCGGATAAGTATCTGTGCTGGCGTCTTTTCATATTTTTCGCAAATATCAGTGAGATATCCATCGTCAAGACGTTCTCCATGAGTGAGTGGGCTATAAGACTGAATGACAATATCGTTTTCGGCACAAAATGTATTCATCTGCCGACTCCATCCAAAGGGCGTCCACTCAATTTGGTTCACAACAGGTTTAACACCCGTAAGGTCGGTAAGGGTCTGAATTTGCTGTTCGGAATAATTACTGACACCTATATCGCGGACTTTGTCCTCTTGTCGTGCCTTGATCAGGTCGCGCCATAGCGCTTCACCGGCACTATCTTTAGGTGGTCTATGGATGAGCATCAAATCAACATAGTCAACTTGCAATTCCGCCAAGTTCTTGACGGTTGCGGCATAGGCATCGTCTGTTTCCTCTACTTTGGTGACAAGATATATCGACGAACGGGGAATGTGCCCTCGCTTCAGTGCTTCGGCGATACCTGGCTGACTGCCGTAATCGCCAGAAGTATCAATCATGCGGTACCCCGCGGCGACTGCAGCCTCCGTAGCGCTTTTTGCGTCTCCTTTTATACCCCAGGTGCCAAAGCCGATAGAGGGCATTTCGGTGCCAGTATGTAGTTGTACGGTTGATTGGGAATCCATATTGCCTCCTTTAAGGTATAGGCTTGAGGTTACAGGAAGAACCCGGTGCTACCTCCAGCTTTTCGCTTCTCGTCGACTGCCTTTTGTTTTTCCTGCTCTGCTTCATGGATTTTTTTCTCAGCCTCTTCTATGTCCTGCTTGCGTTCATCGGCTTCCTGATCCTTGGACTCAGCTTGCTTGCGCAGGGCGTCTGCTTCTTTCTCTAGTTGTTCAGGTGTACTCATAATTCACCTCCTTCATTCCTTTATCTAGGGAATATTACGTGCTGGTGTAATTCGTATAATGATTTGATCACCATCGGTTGATCTTTTGTAGCAGGGAAATGGTACATCTCTTCCACTAGCTGCGCCCATCGACCAGATTGTCTTATTTCGTGCGCCAAATCTATGTGAATCGAGATTATTATCAATAAAAGATGGGTCGAGGGCACTTTCTGAAAACTCAAGAATGGTTTCCTCATTACCGAATGTAATTTCCTTTGTTGGTGGCTTTGCCATCGCAGGCCTCCTTTCTTATAAAAGTTTGGGCCGGAGGGGAAGAGTTCTATTCTTCCCCTCGGAGTATGCCGTGTCGGTCAGGAGAGACTAGCTGTTACGGTGACTATTCTGACCCCCGCGACGTTTTGCTTCGGTCGGTTGGGCAGCTGCGCCCTTCTTGCCAAGTTCAGACATATTCTGCTTAGCACTACTTGCTTTACCGCCCTTTTGGGAAATTGCTCGCTGTTTGTCTTCATCCATGCTTGCGAAGCCACGGTTGCTTGTATTGTTCCTTGCCATGTTTCCCTCCTTTGTTTGGTTTGGCACTTTCTACTGTAGGCTGATTCGGCATGGCCTGCAGTTAGATCTATTGCAGAGCAACCATATGAATCTTGTGGATTGATGTAAGATATCCTACATTTACGGATGGGTATGGGTATGAAAAGTGGCCAAGAATAGTGCATTTTTTGCTCATGTTTTTATTGATTGCTGACGAGTATAATAAAGATATGGCAAGCAATACTGTAGTGATCCCGCCAGTTGTGCAAAAGCTCATGCAGTCTGCTCAGCTGCGACGCATCCCAAAAGGACAAATTATTCTTTACGAAGGAGATATGTTGCGTGATGTGTTTATTATAAAGTCAGGAGTCGTAAAACTGTACGATATTGATGAGCAGGGAAACGAAAAAATCCTTCATATTGTGAAGACGCCTGCCGTTGTGCCGTTTGCCTTTTTCTCGGGTGTGCATAATGCACTGAAATGGTTTTATGTCACACTGACGGACTGCGAATTATGTATGATGCCTGCAGATGAACTTCGCTCTCGTGTAAAGCAAGACAGTGAGCTTGCCGAAGTACTGACAAATGCGTTCTCACAGGATGTCCACGAACTTCTGGTGCGCTTGAGTAGTCTTGGAAAGACAAATATTCAAGATAAAGTTGCTGCGGCACTCCGCTTTCTTTTAGAGCGTCATGCCACCAAGCAGCGCTCCGGACGATGGCGTGTTGATTTTCCCGTTAGCCATCAGCTCATTGCTGATTTGTGCGGAATTACCAGGGAAAGTGCCGCGATCGTTATGAAGGAATTCCAGAAAAAGAAGATTGTCAGCGCGCCACAATCAACTGTACTTGAGATCGAGAGAAAACGCTTACTTGGCTATACGTCGGACTAATAAATTGAAGTATTTCTACTACGCTCGCGACTAACCCATGCCAGTAGTTGGCTTAAGAGGATGAATCCAATTGCAATACCAATAACATACAGCATGACATTCACTGATCCGCCTATCTTTGCAGGATTAAGGAAAGGATATGGATACCATCCGATGACACTGGCTCGGATAAAGGTATAAATCATCCACAGAATAGGGAACGCAAGCCACCACCATGCTTCGCTAGTGGAGATTGATTTTGCAGATGGCCAGAGCAGCCACCATACGATGATGAAGATAGGGCAGAGGTAGTGAAGCACAAAGTTATTCCAATCGAGGCTGAGAGTAGGGTTTGCCTCCGGGTTGTTGTGGAGCAAGAGCGCATATACAACACCTGTAACGATCATGTATAGTGTCGCACCGCCGCGGAGATAGCGGAACCAGTCGCCAAATGATTTGTTGCGTGCGATAGCGATTGCCGCAAGGATAAATACGACTGCCGCGATCAGGTTGCTTTGTACGGTGAAGTAGCTAAAGAGATTCCAGCCATAGTAATCCGGAAGCCTGCCAACATCCCAGGCGTTCCACGGACTAATTGCCGTAATGACGAGGGTCGCCATTATCAGTAGTGCTGCGATATTGATAAAAGGCAGGGGGCGCTGTGTGAATTTTTTCATGGTTATGCTTATTGTAACACCTCAGAGTATAATGGGAATATGACAAAGCGCACGGAAGAATTCAAAGTAAGTGGTGAAGATCTACTTAAAAAGGTAAAAGAAATTATCGCCGAAGGCAATGCTCGCAAGATTACCGTTAAGAGCAAAGAAGGCAAGACGATTGTCGAACTACCCCTGACCGTTGGCGTTGTAGGTGCGGCACTTGCGCCACTGCTTGCAGCCGTGGGTGCGATCGCGGCGCTCGTGACTGAGTGTACGATTATTGTTGAGCGCAGCGAATCGTAACGTTGGCAAAAATACGTCGAATTAACCGAGTCAAACCATTTATAATGGGTCTTGATATTCGCGTAACAATATAGAAAGCAAGTGATGGACGACCAAGCGAACGAACCGACTGATATTTTCCTGTGGGCAAATCAAGTTGATGCAGACAAAAAAGATCTCGACATCGAGCTCTTCCTTTTCAATAAAAACTATACGCCGTACAGTATGCGTTTTTCCTCATCGCTCGACAACAATATCCGCCTTCTATTTTTGTACGACATGGTAAACGATGTAAACCTTGGAGCTGGTACGGGGTTGAGCGTGCGTGATTATGAGCTTTCTGATGCAGAAGATAATGTCTTGCTGCGTACAGAGCTAGAAAAGGTAGAGAAAGCAACGACACTCATAAATCTGATTGAGACGCAGCGTACTGAGATCGAAGAATTCAATGAGGAAGACCACGAGTTTAAGCATATGAAAGGCATGCTGCTTCGTCTGACAAGGAAAGATGCGCCAGGCAAACCGTTTTATATTGCCAAAGCAATCCAGCAAACAAATAGCCTGAAAGGCTCGGTATCATGGGAGATAAATGGCGGTGCGGCTGAACCATTTAAGGCCGACATCGGTTTAAAGGTGCCGGGTGATAGTCATGTGCTGATTGTCGATAAAGATATATTTATTTTCAATCAGCGCAAATTTGAGACGTTATTCCAGTACAACTACAAAAAACAGCTACTCGCGGATGCAAAAGTAGCTGAAATCGAAAAGCAATACAAACTTAGTTTCCCAGACGAAATGGACCTGCAGATGCTCGTGCGCGATCGCAAAAAGATCGTCAATAAACTCCAGAAGCTTGAAATCGGTGCCGTCCCACAAGAAAAGGTGATCGAGTATGCCGACGACATGCAGCTGGAGCTTATGACCGATGATAACGGTGCGATTATCATCATGGACGGCAATGATCTTGATACATTTGTAAATCTAATCAATGAAGACTACATTACCTCAGAGATCACCGGTAAGCGGTATGAGATCAAGAGTAAGAAACTACTCGACGAACCGGATGGCGGCGAACCGCCACGCGGCATATAGCTGATATAATTTACGACATGGATTATTCGCTCATCATTGCGCTGCTGGCATTTTTTGGTGCTGTGCAATTATGTAACAAATTCAATGTAGGAGCGGTACTATGTTCGGCGGTCGCGGTTGGGATACCATTCCTTGTTTCCATAGTCTTAAAGTCAATTTATCTTATCGGCTATAAAATGCCACTTCTAGAAAACCTATTTTCAGTAGCGGCGTTGATAAGCATCATATGCCAGTTTGCGGCCTCTGTGTTTATCTTTCGCAAGCTACAAAGCGAGGATGGTTACATCTCGTGGCTTGGCTGGGGTGTGGGTGGCGCAATTGTTGTGGTTGTACTGATTCCAACCGTGATTCGAGCTATCGAGCTTTCTTTTTGATAAAAGTAAGCGCTGTTCCTTGTTTGCCACCGCGACCAGTTCGGCCGATACGGTGGACGTAGTCATCATAACTCTGCGGAGTGTCGAAATTGATCACGTGTGACACGTTCGGAATATCAAGCCCGCGAGCGGCAACGTCGGTTGCGACGAGGACATTTGCTTCATTGGCAGCGAATGCGCGAAGTGCACGTGTGCGTTGGCCTTGTGATTTATTTCCGTGAATTGCGTTTGAGGCGATGCCTTGTTTTTCGAGCATATCCGACAAGCGCTGCACGCCAAACTTAGTTTCGCCAAAGACGATCACTTTTTCAAATTCACGCTGGTTAAGCATTTCTACTAAAAGTTCCTTTTTATGTGCATCATCATCAAATGAGACGATATCTTGGTAGATGTGCTCGTTTGTTTCATTTACTTTTACTGATACAACTTCAGGATTGTGCATGAAATCTTGCGTGATTGTTTTTACTGCGTCACTCATAGTTGCACTGAAACAAAGCGTTTGGCGACCCTCAACAGGAAGCTGGCTGGCAATTGCACGAATGTCGTTTACAAATCCCATGTCGAGCATGCGATCTGCTTCGTCGAGCACTAAAGTATCCATGCTATCCGTGCGAATCATGCCACGATTCAAGAGGTCTTTTAGTCGACCAGGCGTACCGATGATAATATGCGGTCCGCGCTTTAGCTGCCGTATTTGCCCGTTGATATTAACGCCACCAACACAGGTCGCAGAGTAAAGCTTCATGCCAGTCGAGAACTTTTTAAATTCGGCATCAATCTGCTGTGCCAGTTCACGGGTTGGTGCCATGATGAGCACAGAGCTTACGGCGCGGTTGCTTGCAAGCTTATGCAAGATAGGCAGCAAGAACGCAGCCGTCTTGCCGGTACCAGTATTCGCGAGACCGATCACATCTTTTCCTTCAAGCGCGAGAGGGATTGTCTGGTCTTGAATTGCGCTTGGTGCTGTAAATCCAGCTGCTACAAGGTTCTTATATAGCAAAGCATTCAGGCCAAAGTCCTCGAATGTATGCATGATTTCATACTGAGGCTTGGTGTCTTTTTCAAGGACCGTCTTATTGATAAAACGGCTTGGATTAATATCTTGCTTCTTACGAGCGCCTCGTTTTGGGCCGCCGAAGCGTTGGTTTGGTCGGTTATTTCGCCCACCAAAAGAGCGTGTGTTTTTATACGTCATGAATACCTTTCATTCATCAGTATGATGAATCGCCGGTACTAGAAGGGGGCACTCATCCGAATTTTATGTATTTTTGTAGAAAGAGATACGTAAAACTTTATTTATATTAGCATAAGAGATAATTTTTGTAAAGAGTATTATTAGCGCCCTAAAGAAAGATTATTTAATTCATGTATACTATAGCCATATGCAAAAAGTTCCCACTGCACTAACGCCCCAAGATAAAGTCCTTTTAGATGAATACCTTGCAACGATACGTATAGAGCCGAATAATACACCCCATCTTTTTGCGATAGGATTTGTAGGGCTACCGGGCACAGGTAAGTCGACTTTGGCAGATATGATTGGTAGAGACTTAAGGCTCCCCGTTAATAGAAGTGATCAAATTCGTAGGTTCTTAAATCAAAAAGGCTTTCCGGGGGCGAGCCCTCGGCAGGATATCATGGCCGCCTTGGCTGAAGAGCGCACCTTATATTTTTATGCACACAATACCAGTGTCGTTATTGATGCAAACTTCACAGAATATGCCGCAAACTCGTATGCTAATGCACAGAAGCACGGAGCGTCATTGCTCCTTATTCGCACCATCTGTCCTGATGATGTCGCGATCGAAAGATTAAGAATGCGTCGTGCGTCGGGAAATAGTAGCGACTCTGCCGCAACCGAAGATCAGTTTGATGAGATTAAACAAAGAGTAGCAGGATTTCCAGAAGTAGGACATGTATATTACGAGGTAGACACTACTACAGACGTCGGATCTCAGCTGGCTGGTCTTTATGAAAAAATGAGAGAAGACGGATATATTACTATATGAAAATGCCCCCTCCAGGACACTTTCATATAAGAAAATGTCCGGAAGGGGACTTTGAGAGGCTTGGTCTCAGGCCGGCTGCAATCTGCGTAGCGCCTCGAGGCACTTCGTCCGAAGCCGTTCGCTGCCCGTGGGGTCGCTGACCCTGAAGGCGCCGTACCTTGTGGTATTGTGCGGCACGCCCGGTCCTCCCGTTGACTTCAGGAAGACGTCGATGGTGCCATCGATGAGCGCCGTCATCGCCTGCTCGGGTGTCCAGGTGTAGAACAGGTGGTCAGCAGGATTGCGGACCTCTTCGAGCATGTTCAGAAGCCGCCAGAACCGCGCTTCTTCGGCGTAATCGGCGAACGGCATGAGCTCCATCCCGAACTGTCGGCGGAAGACATTTCCGCGAGAAACCAGGCTGATGTGGCGATGCGTGTTATCTGCGTTGATGCCGTAGAAGCTGACGCCACCCTCGTAAGGTTCGGTGCTCATGTCGAGGACACGAGCCCTGGGTGACCAGCGAATGACGTAGCCGATGAGTCCGTTTACGGATACGGCATCTCCGGGGTAAAACTCTTCCATTGAGTTGTTCACGAAACCTCCCTGTAGATGTGCGAGAGCTAAAGGCAGCTCTTGGGTCCTATCAGAAGACTGATTACTCTATATTAGCATAAATATTATAAAATGTCAATCTCCTACGGGGTATTGCGATATAAAAAAGACTTCTACTATGAAGTCTCTGTGGGCATATTTTGGTACGGCACTCTATGTGAAGTTGGAATCTATCCACTGCATCTAGCTGCCAGTTGTGAATATTCATAGACCTTCTGCTCGGTATCATTTTCTGAGTTTTTTAAATCTTCGGGGTTAATGAAAAGTATCTCATCAGCATCTTCGCCAGGCTCAAATGACATGCTGTCGGGCTTAACGACAAAAACCATACGTACCTGCCATACCTGAGCATGTTCTAAGAATGAAGGATTTTCTACCGCTACAATCTGGTAAGTAAAATCACCAGTTAAGTGTACCTCCTCCAAAAGTTCACGGGCTATGGCGTCCTTTATGTTTTCCTGATGGTCCATGCCTCCACCAGGCAAATCCCACCAAGTTCTTCCCGATTCTTTGACAACAAGAATATTACCTTCATGATCACGCACCAGACTTTTCATGGAGATGCGAAATAAGTAATCGTTCTTACGATTCATGTGCTCTTGGTCAATAACTCCATGGGCATTTTTAAGCATATAGATAATTATACTCTAAGCACGAAATATCGAGCGGCTGTAGGGTATGTTGACGCTGTTGTGAGTGGACTATACGAGGCAAGGATTAGGTTTTTGAGAACTGAATAGTTTTGGTTATTTTGCGCATAAGACCATCACCATTCGGGAGCAAGTCTATGAGAGATATTGATTTTGCAAATACTTTTTCACCTGAATGTAATCGGCCACTTTTCTGGTAGGTACTATGAGGTATATAGCCATTTCCTTCATGGCGGGGTGTGTTAAAAATCACGCCCCTCTTTAATAACTCATTATGAATTAACTCATATAGTTCCATTAATTCTGGCGTTTGAAGGATTTTCATCACGGCAATATCCTTATTGTCGCCAAATAACGCTTCTTCATCGGCAATCATTTCAAATGGGTTCATTGTTGCAGTAAGTTTTTGTAGCATTTCTATTAATTCAGCGCCGCTATATTTTGTTGCGAAAACTCCAGCGAGCGTGACGTGTAATGGAAAATCTGTAAAATAAAATTCAGAACCATCCACGTGATTTTCTAAAAGTATAATGATTGCCCATTTTTGAGTAAACTTTTCCATACTTCAATCATAACAAACAAAACCACTTCATATCGAAGCGGTAAAGCAAAACTATTTTGGTACCCCGGGCTGGGTTCGAACCAGCGACCTTAGGCTTAGAAGTCCTCTGCTCTATCCAGC
>JBKGVB010000033.1:0-72150 GCA_046462475.1 Saccharimonadales bacterium (SeqCode)
GTGGTAAGGCACATGGTTTTGGTCCATGCATTCGGGGGTTCGAATCCCTCCACCCCAGCCAAGAAAAAAGAAGGTCATCGTACCTTCTTTTTTCTTGATCGTCCTTTTTTTGAGGAAATCGAGAAAGTACCTCAATAGCTTTCAATTTTCGACCATACATTGACATAGTAATATTTTTATGGTATCATCAAGGATGTTTGTACCCATTCATCAATGTGTGCATTCGCGCACATTCGAGCAGGAGATTTCTACTATGGTCAACAACCCGGTGATCATCAAGTGCGGCAACGACCTGTACTTCTTCGCAACGAAGAAGCCGCCAGGTCTCTTCGTCACAGAGATGGTCACGACTGAGTACGACAGCCCTCAGACGCGTACCCACGTCTACAGACCGCCAGGCAAGGACTGGTTCATGGTGTTTACCAGCATTCACCCCGATAACCCCGAAGGGAGAGAGGCCATCCGGCACACCCTTCAGTACACATGGGACAAGCTGGTGGAGTTTAATGCCGCCACGGGCCCGATGCCCGAACCGATCCTCGGTGACCCGCTCGACATGCTGCCCAAATGAGCTTCGGCTCAACCTACACCCTCACGAGAGGAGATGCGACCAGCAACGGGAGCCCCTCGACTGAGGGTGCTTCCATATCCGCCTACAGGCAGAATGGCTTGCTACAAATTTTCCATGGCTTAAACTCTTAGCCTAGTTTTGGTAGAGTATCCTTATGAATACAGCACCGAAACCAAACATACAGAGAATCCTTGATTTACAGAAACTATTAGTTACCTTTGCCGGTGTCGACCGTAAAGTATTCATGCCACCCGAGGCAGAAACTCCCGAAAATGATGTGGAGCATAGCTACTCGCTTGCGATACTGTGCTGGTTCTTAGCGCCTCAGTTCCCACAGCTCAACCTGAGCAAGTTACTTCAATTATGTCTTGCGCATGACATAGTGGAAGCATATTGCGGTGATACGTTCTCGTTTGACACTCAGGCTGTCGCCAATCAACAAGAGCTTGAACGTGAGGCTTTTGCAGCACTAAAAAAGGACTGGCAAGATTTTCCTGCCCTTATCGAGTCCATCTCCGAGTACGAAGATCGCGAGACTTCCGAAGCGAAGTTCGTCGTAGCACTCGATAGGCTTCATCCTATCCTCATGGACTTTCTGAGCGAGGGCCGTTCGTGGCACAAGCTTGGTATTACATTTGAAAAGCTCATGTCTATCAAGGATAAAGAGCTGTCTACATCCGAAGCCGGAGAATACTATACTCAGCTAAAGGATATATTGATTGAAAATCCGCAATTATTTCCTAATAGCTAGCCGCGTCGCTTAAGTTCGTATTTGCTATACTACACTCAATGAAAAGTCCGGAAGCAAAATTCATGCCCTTACCGCTATGGCTTTACCTCGTTGGATGGATATTCTTCGCGTATTTATTTGTCGTCATTTTGCGCTTTTCGGCGGAAAGCTCTTCAAGCCTTATCGTCTCCGGAATGTATTTGGTAGATTTCGGCGTACATGAAGTGTCTCACATTATCGTATCTTTTCTTCCAGCTATCCTTGTCGCGGCAGCTGGCTCGATAGGTGAAGTCAGCTTCACACTCTTGCTTCTGTATGCGACGCTAAAGGCGAAATCATACTTCGCGACAGTCTTCGCTGGACAGTGGGTGATGCTTGGCTTCATGAGCGCTGGGCGCTATATGGCCGATGCGCGAGCGCAGCAGCTTCCATTGATTGGCCCAGGTGAGACAGTAAAACACGACTGGTACTTTGTATTCTCCCAACTCGGGTGGCTAGGTGTAGATACATTCATTGGAGGGGTAGTCTCGACAATTGGTATCATCATCGGTGTAGGTAGTTTACTCTTTGGGCTTTATCTCATATTCTGCAAACTATCGACTAAGAGTTCAGACGCTTCGCACTCCTAGACAGAGTTCTACAAATCTGGTATCGTCTCCATATGATCATCCAGCGAAGAGGTCGGGGAAGAAAACTGATCGTTAGCTTCGTTCTTCTTGTCACCATTACCGCCATAATTATCGGCGGTATTTTTTTCTTGCATCGGCAAATCAACAGTTTGGCAAACAACCAACCAAGTAATCCTACTGTATCATCTGTCTTTTCCTTCGATGAGACAGAAGGCTGGTGGCGCGGCGCAACAGACGAAACTACCATGGCGATATTTGACAGCAACGATACGCACGCCTGCTTCATCTCAGCGGAGTACATAAAAAGTAAGATAGATGTCGCTGCAGATCTTGTGAAGGCGCAACGGGAACTTGCACGCAATGGCAACTACACAATGAATGAACTGGGCACCAAAACACTCGCTCTGCAGACTCCGTCCGGTACACAGTCATATGAACTACATCAATTCTCCATTACCACACCGAACGGCGCAGAAATGGTCAAAGAGGGTCAGGAAACTGGCTATATACAACTCGCGAAAGGATACGTAAAGCTATCCGGCTATTGTGATCTATCAAGTCAGCTAGAGGGGACGATTACCGCACTTAAGGCTATTCGGATCAAAGAGCGCTAGCGAATCGAACGGCGAAACTTCTTCTCAGCAATGGGATCTGCAAACCGTGCGGTTGGCTCGTAGACAAATAGTTTATCAGATTTTTTCTTGCCTTCATCTATCTCTTTAAGAGCGTTGATAAAGAAACTCTCGACGAGCCATTCACGACCTGGAGCCACCCGCGCCTGTACGGTAATATGCCACAACTCATTGCTCCACTCCTCTGTAGTGCCAATCTTCAGCGGATTGCGCACTAGCGCGGAGCTCGACGGAACCGCTTCGACAACTTCCTGAATTGCCGCCTGGGCGATCTCTGGCTGATGCGTGAAAATATCCACCACGTAGGTGCGAATCGTACTTTTTGTCACATGTGCTGCCTGGATATATTGATTGTGAATCCAGGTCACTTCGCCGCTCAAACTACGAATCTTCGTCGAACGCAAAGTGAATCGCTCCACAACCCCAGCAACATCCAAAAAAGGCTCTATTTTCACATAATCGCCGACATGAAACCATCCTTCGGTAATCATTGTCGCACCCACCATGATATCCCTCAGAAAGATGCCGAGTGTTTGACCAGCAAACACGATGAAAAGAGTACTCGCGCCAACAACCGCTGCAAGGTTTGCCGACGGCTGAGCGATAAGTCGCCAGACTACATACGCCACTACTGCGACTACGATAGCTCGCACCAAAGCAACGGCAATACTGAGATATGTCTCGATCTGACGGTAGCGAATTAGCTTATCACGGTTTGACACCGACTCCGAGCGCGTACCTATCCACTGGGCTACCTTGACGATACCAAGCGCCAGGAACTTACTAATCAAATAAGCGACTACGATAGCTGCAACAAAAATAAGCAGCGACCGATAACTATTCGGCCGACTGAAAAAATCGGATACTTCTTTTGATATACCAGTAAATGTATCTTGACTCACGAGTCTCAATTATAACAAATTGCCCCTGAGATTTTAACTCTTCTGTATACTGGAAGATATGTCATCTCTACGCATCTTTTTGGTTACGGGTCTCATTACGATCGCCAGCCTTGTCTTGACGGGCTACTACTTGGGCTTACCAGCGCTATTTGTGACATTCGTATTGATTATCATTGAGGTCACATTTAGCTTCGATAATGCCATTATCAATGCCCGTATCCTCGCCACTATGTCGCAATTCTGGCAGAAGATGTTCATGACCGTTGGAATGGTAATCGCTGTCTTCGGCATGCGACTCGTTTTTCCGATCGTCCTCGTAATGATCACTGCAGGGCTTACTGCCGGAGAGGTGATCAATCTCGCACTTCATCACCCTGCGGAATACGCCGAGCGCCTTGTCCATGCGCATCCATACATCGCCTCATTTGGCGGCATGTTCTTGCTCATGCTCGCGCTGGCATTCTTTTTCGATCCCGGTAGAAAAGTACGCTGGATTGATGTTATTGAGCGACCCCTCCAGCGAATCGGTACATGGTGGATATACACGCTTATTTCGATCGCTATTCTCATACTGGTCACTATTTTGCCATTCAATGCACATCCGCAAGAAACAATCATCGCAGGTAGCATCGGTATCGTACTCTTTTTGGCGCTTAATCTTCTCACAAGCAGGATCGATGACTCAGAGACAAAGCGGGAAGGAAAAAAGCAAACTGTGTGGAGTGGCCTCATGGCATTTTTATACCTTCAGGTGCTCGACAGCAGCTTCAGTCTCGACGGAGTCATCGGAGCATTTGCGGTGACACAAGATGTCGTCTTGATTACCATCGGTCTTGGAATCGGTGCTTTGTGGGTGAGAAGCTTGACACTGTTTATGGTAAAACGCCAAACATTGAGCATGTACCGTTACCTAGAGCATGGTGCGCACTATACCATCGCAATTCTAGCACTCGTGTTGCTCTGCGGACTGTTCTTTGACATACCCGAATTTGTAGCTGGAGGTCTCGGAATTATCATCGTTGGACTTTCGATCTCCGGGTCTATTGCTGAAGCAAAGACATCAAAAAATAGTACAAATTAGCATAAAAGTTATGGTACACTGACTATAAAGCATAGGGGGAGGATGCATGGTTGATATGTTCAAGAAGAAACATGGCTTTACGCTTGTGGAGATTCTTGTAGTAGTAATAGTGATTGTTATTTTGGCTGTGATTGCGGGATTTGCTTATACAGGCTACCAGGCTCAATCACGAAATAGTGCCCGAAGTGCACAGGCACACATTATCGCCGATAGTCTCGAGAAGTATTACGATAAGAATGGTGAATATCCAAGTGTGGCGGCGATCGTCCAGCCTCAACCGGGCTCCATCGTCCAAAGCAAGCTAAAACTCTCCAATCCTAAAGTACTCATCCTTCCGGGATCAACACCAGAAACGACCAACTCTTTGACGCAATCAGACTCTTCTCCATCGCAACTCGCCTACAATGGCGGCAGCGAAAGTCCGGATGAACAAGATCAATGCGAGAATGATCCCAACGGAGGTTGCGATTCCTTCGACCTTCAGTGGCTCAATGAAAACGGCGACACTCAAGAAATCCAAAGCAACCACCGAGGACGTAGCACGCTAAGCAATCAGCAGGGGACACCTCCAAGCGCGCCAGATGCACCAAATATTTCAGTAACCTACACGTCGCCAAATATTGTCGCCACAGCAACCGCTGTCACGTGTGAAGCGGGCTCGACCGCAGAATATAAGATCCTCGGTACCACAAACACCGACGGTAGCGATCCTAATTTCCCAGATTGGTCGACAGTTTCCTGGCAGTCCGGTCTAACAACAACTATGGATCCGACTCAGGGCACCTACTACTATTTCAAAGCTATTGCTCACTGTGTTAATAGCGCAGGACCGAGTGATGATTCAGATGAAAGTGATATCGCAAATTACTTCTATGCGGCTGCAGGCACTCCTGTCGTAACGGCTACAATCACCGGCACTACCGTGTATGTCTCAATTGCGCCAGTTACTTGTCCGACTGGGTCTACGGCAAAATACCAACTCTATGAGCGAAAAGACACTCCTTCGGCAACAGGATCTTTCGCCGTGGTCTCCACTATGAATTTCGTCACGACCACAAACTACACTGGAACAGCAGGAGCCACCTCTGCACCAACAAAAAACTGGTACAAGGCTTACACACGCTGCGATACGAGTACGGCTCAGGGTAGCGTGAGTCCATCAAGTGCTACGGTCTCCGTGGTATCTGCTCCAGTAGCACCGACACTCACAAGTGTACCTGCTGGCACAAGTGGAACATCCAATTCTGTTACCTGGAACTGGTCACTACCCGCAACTGCATGTCCAGTAGGCACGACAATAACCTATAATCGCATCTGGACTGGTGATTACACAAATAAGGGCAGTGGTGCCACTGGTACCACGACAAGTATCGCCCTCACTACCAGTAGTCAAGGATACCAGTACGGCATGCAAGTCCGAGCATCATGCGGCAATCCTGTAACAAATCAAGTCCTACAGAGTGCATATAGCGCGAACAATACCTATGTGCGCACCATCGATAGTGTCGTATGGGTGTACAAGGGAAGTATTCGTACACGTCGACCGGACGCCAGCGGACATCCAAACACAGTCTTTGGCCAGTCGATCGTCCATAGTACACGAAATGTGGATTACAACGGCGGCTGGAATACTACAACACGCAATGCCGCATATCCACCCGTAGGTGGCTGTGCCTCGGGATTGACGCGTAAAATCCAATGGCAATGGTCACTTGATAATAAAGGCTGGGGCTATAATGACACTTCCGGAGCTGTAGATAATGGCGCTTGGTCGCCAGCAGCGGCATGGGCAGACGGCACAGATAAAGTGTTGCCGGCTGGTTCTACGATTGCCGATTTTACCGGTATAGGTATGCGCGATCTCGATAAAAACGCAAACTACACTACTACCGTTGGATCCACGTCTAAAGTTGCGATCAGATATAAGACATGGTGTGAAAACGCATCAACGAGTCGAACTGGATCCTCCAATGTTTCCGATCCTTTTGGCAACTTAACCGTACTGGAAAATGATGGTCGCTTCCATACCTACTGCGATCCTACGGCCGACGTGCCATGGTGTAGGGCATGGCATACGCCATACAATCCACTCAGCGACCACCAAGGTGTGTGGGCCGCTCACGACGGAAGCAGCGGTACATGCAAAGGTCCTTCGGGATATCCAAATGATCAGTTCTGTTTCACGCCAATTTATACTTCAAATAGTGCGCCGTGGGGATGGTAGTAAAAGGAGTTAAACACATGGAAGAACAAGCAACAAAATCTAAAAAGAATAGCGAAACGCGTATGTGGATTATATACACCGCGCTAGCCATTCTTGTCGTGGCAGTTGGCGGCTACATAGTCGTACGATCAATCCCAGGTATCAAACATGAATCTGCACAATCGCAAACCGAGCAGCAAAAGGCTGATACATTTAAGCAGTCTGGTATCAAAGCAGAAGCGAATGGCGATAACCAAATAGCTCTCGAAAACTACCAAGCAGCATTCAATGCCTATCGACAAGCAAAAAATAAGCCTGCCGTAAAAGACATGGGTTACAAAATTGAATTCATGAAACAGGCGATCGAAGCAAGTAAGCGAGCCACTGCCCAAGCTATTAAAAACGGGGATGCGCCTTCCCATGAATAAGCTTCCATCTTATGTATCTCATTTGCACCCACTGGACCCCAAAGATGGTAATGCTTAAAATGTCAACATTATGCTACACTTGATGTAAATAGGGGAGAACACAGCAGTGAATGGGTATAAAAAAAGAGATGGATTTACGCTCGTCGAAATTCTTGTAGTTGCAATAGTAATCGTCGTCCTGGCGACCATATCAGCGTTTGCCTATACAGGCTATCAGGGTCGCTCGCGAGATGGCGCTCGCGATGAGCAGGCGCACATCATCGCCAATAGCCTCGAAAAATACTACGATAAGAATGGTGAATACCCGAGTGTGGCAGCGCTCGTTGGCCAACCAGGATCAATCGTCCAAAATAAACTCAGCCTTCCCAGTGCAAGCGTCTTGGTATTTCCAGGGGCTGCTGCCGGCACTACAAATTCGTTAACCCAGTCAGAGTCTTCCCAGTCGGAACTTGCTTACAACGGAGACAGCTCCAACCCAGATGAGCAAGATCAATGTGAAAATAGCGTCACCGGTGGGTGTGACTCATTTGACCTTCAATGGACGTCTGAAAATGGCGATACAAAAGAAATCCAGAGTAATCACCAAGATCGCAGTACGCTCGGCGGACAACAAGCGGCGCTTCCTAGTGCTCCTAACGCCCCAAATATTTCAGTAGATTATGTGTCACCGAATGTCGTCGCGACAGTAGATCCTGTTACCTGCGAAGCAGGCTCAACGCCCGAATACAAGATTCTTGGAGCGACAAACACAGATGGAAGCGACCCAAACTTTTCAGACTGGTCAACCGTCTCATGGCAATCCGGCACAACCGCAACCATGAGCGCAACACAGGGCACTTACTACTACTTCAAGGCAATTGCTCATTGTGTAAATAGCGCTGGCGCAAGTGACGATTCAGATGAGAGCGATATCGCAAATTACTTCTATGCAGCCACTGGCACCCCTGTAGTAACCGCTACGATTACCGGCACAACCGTATATGTGGCGATCGCTCCCGTCACTTGTCCAGCTGGATCCACGGCTAAATACCAGCTATACGAGCGCAAGGATACGATATCGGCTACAGGATCATTTGCCGTCGTCTCCACAATGAACTTCGGCACGACAACGAATTATACAGGAACCGCTGGCGCTACCTCGTCTCCAACAAAAAACTGGTATAAAGCCTACACCCGTTGTGATACGAGCACTACGCAGGGTACCGTTAGTCCTGCAAGCGCACCCGTATCCGTCGTGTCAGCTCCAGCCGCACCGACACTTACTAATACACCCGCTGGCACAAGCGGCTCAGCCGATTCCGTTACCTGGAACTGGTCACTACCTGCAACCGCATGTCCGGTAGGTACAGTTATTACCTATAACCGCATCTGGACTGGTGATTACACAAATAAAGGAAGTGGCGCCACGGGTACGGCTACAAGTGTGGCCCTAACGACAAGCAGTCAAGGCTACCAGTACGGTATGCAAGTCCGAGCGTCATGCGGCAATCCTGTCACAAGCCAGGTACTTCAGAGTGCGTATAGCGCGAATAATACCTACATTCGCAATGTCGACAGTGTGATATGGGTCTTCCATGGTAGTGTCCGCATACGACGCCCGGACCCAAGTGGACACCCGAACTCTATCTACGGACAAGGTGAAATCACTTCATCACGAAATGTTGTCTACCAGGGTGGCATTAATGCCGACTCTACGTATTGGAACCAAGATTATCCTCCAGCAGGCGGTTGCGCTTCGGGACTTACGAGACAGGTACAATGGAACTGGGACGATGCGATTAATGCCGATAATAGTCAATATGCTGGAGTGGTCGGAGCATGGTCGCCATGGTACAACTGGGCCAATAGCACGTCAATGGTATTTCCATCGGGAAGCAACTTAAGTGATTACAGCTCTAAAGAGACAGACCGTGATAATGGTGACTCTTACGAATTCATGACCCAGGCTCGCTGTATAAATGCCAGCACTGGAAGGGCTGGGCCAGTGAAGAAATCGGATAACTTCGGCAACCTGAATGTCACCTCAGGCACTGGCGATTTCCACACAAACTGTGACGTTAACGGGGTCGTGCCATACTGCCAAGGCTGGCACACAAATCGAGGCTCAGGTAGCCATGGCGATACTTCAAGTCACCGAGGCCGCAACACTCTCGACACCGTCACGGGAGCATGTTATGACCACACAGCAAACACAGACAATGGCGGTAACTGCTGGACGCCGGTAAATGGGCCTAATAGCACCCCTTGGGGATGGTAAGGAATAGAGTAATAGATATATGGAACCAGAAATCAAATTTGAACAACATAACACAAAACGCATATGGATTATTTATGCGGCAGCGTTGGTACTTGTCGTAGCAGCTGGCAGCTACTTCATTCTCCGTTCGATTCCTCGGGTGAAGCAAGAACCTGCAAAGCCACAGACGACTCAACAAGAGGCCGATAGCTCCAAGCAGGCTGGCGTAAAAGCCGAAGCAAACGGAGATAGCACAAAGGCCCTCCAAGAGTATCAAGCTGCTTACGACGCCTACAAACGTGCGGGTAACAAGAGTGCTGCCGAAGACATGAGCTATAAGATTGAATTCATGAAGCAGGCGATCAAAGCAGATAAAGAAGCTACCGCCGAAGCCATCAAAAATGGCGATGCGCCTTCAAAAGATAATTAGTAGGCCTTAGCTATTTAGATCGTCTTGATTCGTCGATAGGCAAATTTTGCCGCTGGTCGCCAACCCGTCGATGCATCCGTATCAAACTGGCGAATCTCGCCGTTTGTCACCTCCATTACCTGTACTAACGCAGGATTATACGGAGCCAGCGTACGGTAGTAGACGAGATCGCCTTCACTCGGATTCGTACGGCCCGGGAATACTGCGCGGAATTTCTCTGTACCTATCTCGTCAAAGTAATTTGGACGGCCTTTTGGCGGCAGATAGAGTTCGGCCACAAGACCCATACGACTAACGATTTTCTTTACGTCTGCGAGCAACAATTTCGTTTCGCCTTGAATATAAACAAACAGCTGTTTCTTGCTAGTCAGAAACACAGTCGCCGTAGAGGTACGATTTACTGGAATATTGCGGACAACGACATGAGTAATATCGACTTGCATGCCAAATTTATCTTTGGCAATTTGCTCAAGCGCCATATCGTCATACATTTCGCTGTTCATAACTGACACTAGTATACCACTTTACATATTGGGCATTTTGGCAAATGTTAAGGGCATTATTTTGATACAATAAAGGAATGGACTTTACGAAGCGTTTTAAGACGCTCAACGATCGGCAAAAAGAGGCGGTAACTGCGATTGATGGACCAGTCATGGTTATCGCTGGGCCTGGTACAGGCAAGACCGAACTCCTCAGTATGCGTGCCGCCAATATTCTTCGAGAAACTGACACACTACCAAATAACCTATTATGTCTGACGTTTACTGAAAGCGGCGCGGCTGCCATGCGGGAGCGACTCGTAAGCATCATCGGCCAAGATGCCTATAAAGTAGCTATTCACACCTTCCACAGCTTTGGCAGCGATGTCATCGCTCGGTATGGTGAATATTTTTACCAAGGCGCCGATGTGCGTCCGGCCGACGAGATTAGTACGTATGAAATTCTCCGCGGCATTTTTGAAGAACTGCCACACTCCAGCCCGCTCGCAGGTCAATTTGGTGGTGACTTTACCTATCTCAGCGACACCGCAAAGACAATTTCCGAATTAAAAAAGAGCGGACTAACCAGCGACGAGCTACTCGTTGTACTCGATGACAACGAGCGAGTACTCGATACCGCCGAGCCCGTCCTGACTGAGTTATTTGCAAACCGCATTAGCAAATCGATGCTCCCTCGGCTGTCGGCCATCGCCACCACCATTGCCGAGCTGGAACCTCGCTCACTTCCTTCTAGTATCACACCGCTTGCAAGCACACTCGCACTCAGCATCGCCCACGCTGTCGATGCGGCAATTGATCTTGAGTCAACCAAGCCTATCACCGCATGGCGCAATAAGTGGCTGGAAAAGAATGCCAAGGATGAATTTGTCTTCAAGGACCGCAAGCGCCAGGCTCGCCTCCGTGCTGTGAGTAATGTGTATTTCCAGTACCTGAGCCGTATGCAGGAGCGCCATCTTTATGACTTTGACGACATGGTCTTACGAGTACTGCACGCGACCGAAGTCTTTGACGATCTTCGTTATAGCCTCCAAGAGCAGTACCTCTACATCATGGTTGACGAGTTTCAAGACACAAACCTTGCACAGATGCGCCTGCTGAGCGCCCTCACCAGCAACCCTACAAATGAAGGTGCTCCGAACCTGATGGTTGTCGGCGATGACGACCAGGCGATTTACAGTTTTCAAGGTGCCGAGATCAGTAATATTCTCGATTTTTCAAGCCGTTACGAGTCAGTCAAGCGCATTACGCTCGTCGACAACTATCGCTCAACCCCAGAAGTTCTCACGGCGGCCAGGGAAGTGATTACCCAAGGAAGCGAACGGCTCGAAAGCTATCTTACAGATCTCGACAAAACGCTCACAGCACATCTCCCGTCCGGCACTGCTGTACGCCTCATAGAAACTGCAACGCCAGACAGTGAACGAGCGTGGCTTGCAAGGCATATCAAAGAAATGATCAAAAGCGGAACATCTGCACAAGATATCGCCGTCCTCACGAGGCGTCATAACGAACTCGAGGCGCTACTGCCATACTTTACCGCTGAAGAGGTAACGGTTCAATACGAACGTCGCGATAATATTCTCGAGAACGAACTAATTATCCAGCTTTCTCTCCTGAGTCGCATCATCCATAGCCTTGCAGTTGGTCAGCATGAGGACGCAAACACTCTACTCCCAGAACTGCTCGCCCATCCAGCTTGGAACTTTTCTTCCGAAACACTATGGAAACTAAGCCTGAAAGCACACCATGACCGCGCCTACTGGATGGAAGCGATGAGCGAAATGACCGAATTTCTGCCACTACGCACATGGCTACTCGACATGGCGCAGCAAAGTCTCGTATCGCCACTCGAAGTCATGCTTGATCAGCTTGTCGGAAGCTCTGAGACAGACGGTACAGATGCATTTATCTCGCCATATCATGGCTACTTCTTCACTCGCGAAAAGCGCGACACAGCCTCATCATCGTATCTCGAATTCCTCGAAGCACTGAGAACCTTGCGTCATGAGCTTCGTACGTATAAAAATGGCAATGATATTAAGTTGGCTGATTTTCTTGACTTCCTCACCGTACACCAGCAGCTTGGCTCTACGATTTCAAGCGTCCGCGTATCAGGATCAGACAACGAGGTAGCCATCCATCTTATGACGGCCCACAAATCAAAGGGATTGGAATTCGACCACATCTTTATCGTTGGTGCAGTCGATAGCAAGTGGGGCCGACAAGTCCGTAGTCGTTCACGGCTTATTAGCTACCCTGAAAATCTACCACTTATGCCAGCAGGGGACACTTACGATGAGCGCCTGCGTCTTTTCTTCGTTGCGATGACTCGTGCGAAAAAGAGCCTCACCATTACTCACGCTAGCGCCGATGAATCTGGCTCCGCCTTGAGTCTGCCTGAGTTTTTGGTCGGCAACTCATGGACGGTAGAGACAGTCGAGGAAAGCTCGGTCGAGCAACAAGTACGCGATGCTAAAATCGCCTGGTACCAGCCTCTTATTACTCCGCTCGAACCGTCCATGAAGCAATTACTCACCTCAACCCTGGAGCGATACAAACTCAGCGCAACACATCTTTGCAACTTCCTCGACATTACTCATGGCGGACCTGAGCACTTTCTGCTTAGCAACTTACTGCGTTTCCCGGAAGCAATGAGTCCAGACGCAGTCTATGGATCGGCTATCCACGCCTGCCTGCAACAAGCACACGCGCACCTGATTACGACAGAGCACCAGCGACCAATCGAAGACAGTCTGCAAGATTTTGAGCATTTTTTGGCGCGCGGCTCACTCGATAAAGATACATTTTCACGTTACCTCGAGCGTGGCAGCAATGCTCTGACGACCTTCCTGGGTGCAAAAGGGGACAGCTTCACTACCACTCAAAGACCTGAGCTTGGATTCGCTGGACAACAATCGTATATAGATGACACTCATCTTACCGGCACGCTTGATCTTGTCGATATCGACCACGAAGCCAAGACCATCATCGTTACCGACTATAAGACAGGGCGTCCGTCTCATTCGTGGAAGGGGAGAAGCGACGGCGAAAAGCTTAAACTTCACAAGTACCGCCACCAGTTGCTGTTTTATAAAGTTCTCGTCGAGAATTCACGCGACTGGTCGGCCTATACCGTAACTCACGGTCGTCTGCAATTTGTCGAGCCGGACGAGCAAGGTGACATCGTAGCACTGGAACTTGAATTTGACTCCGAAGAGGTCGCTTCAATAAAGCGCCTTATTCGTACTGTCTGGAAGCATATCATAGCGCTCGATCTACCCGATGTCTCATCCTATAGCCCAACCTACCGCGGCGTACTCGACTTTGAGCGTGCACTCCTTGACGAAGAATAGTAAATACCGTATAATCAAGTGTTAGCTAGTTGAGTGTGCGACTGCGGGAACAAGAGGACGTCTTTTTCGTGTCTCCACAGTCGCACCACTCCTAGTTCATTAAAAGACAGGAATAGTGCATATAGTCATCCGCAAGTCTCTGACTTTGCGGGTGGGGCATACCCATCCTACGGTGACGGCTCACGCAGCCGGCTGTTTTAGCGGCCCAGTAACCGGTCACCTACAATGGATGAGTCCCTGCCCAAACGAGATGTAGCTCAGTCTGGAAGAGCACGCGATAGTTTCTCTCCCCGGTTAACCGAGAGAGAAGCTTCCTATATCGCGAGGCCGTGGGTTCAAATCCCATCATCTCGACCGGAAACAAGTAACGGCACGTACCCGAGAAGCGGGCCCGACTCTTTGTCCCAGAGTCACTTGTTTCCAGGCCCAGTCGTGTGCAACTCTCGACCCCGCACCTCGAGAACACGACTGGGCCACCCCAGCCCGACGAGCAGAAGGTAGCCCCGGAGGGAGCCTCTTGCTCGTCATCAGCGAGACAAATTCTTTCGTCGCCGGGGAAGGCGATGGCAACAGGGGAATTTGTCTCGCCTAGGGTGCCGGCGCCGGGGATTCGACCCCTTCGGCGCCGGCACCCGCTTCTACTTCACACACGCCGACAACCTCGAGAGGGGGTGGAAGCAATATGGCAAGCAAGGAAGAAGTTCGTGCTTGGGCTCGCAAGTCTGCAAACGGAGAGAAGCTCGCAGATCACGAGCGAGCTGCAGTCAACCGGACCACTTCACAGGCCGGCAGCGAGGGCAAGAAGGTCACTCGTCTCCTGGGCGGAAGCAAGGAGAAGGACGACTGACTTAGTCCACGAGACGCCTCCTCGGAGGATCAACGGGCTCATATGTATCGTTGATGACGCACTATTCCTGTCCGTCTCACCAGACTCATGAATATGTTTCGTGACTCTAGTGAGGCGTTTTTATTTTGCCTAAAATATGCTATTATAAAGACTCGATACAATCTAAAAGCAAAAGGAACGTGCCATGACAGCAGAGTCACTTTCACCAATTCATGATGAATCAGAAGTAATAAAACTTCACGCTGTCGAGACAAACAAGGAGCTAGCAGCTCGAGCGGTACCGAAAGTCATCGAGTGGGGACCGAGTCACCACCGTAGCGACTACGAAACACCCGACACATCTAGCCCAGAGGGCCTTACCTATAGCGCATAGTTACGTCACATGACATCATTTTGGCGAGACCTACCACAACCTTTCTTTATTTTGGCCCCAATGGAGGCTGTAACTGATGTTGTGTTTCGTCATGTAGTCGAAGAGGCGAGCGCCCCAGACCTTTATTTTACTGAGTTTACGAACGCCACGGGATGGGTTCATGCTGGCGATAAAGCTATTGGCGGACGCCTCGTAAAAACCGAGGACGAGACAAAGCTGGTCGCACAGCTGTGGGGTGCTGTACCCGAAGACATGGCAAAGCTTGCCACGCGCTGCCGCGAGCTCGGCTACCTTGGTGTTGACATCAACATGGGCTGCCCAGACTCTTCTGCCGTCAAAGCTGGCGGTGGCGCGGCAATGTGTCGCACCCCAGAACTTGCCGGAGAAATGATCGCAGCCGCAAAAACAAGCGGACTGCCAACCTCGGTAAAATGTCGACTCGGCTATAGTCAAGTTACTGAATGGCGCGAGTGGCTCACATTCTTATTCCAGCAGGATGTCGAAAATCTCACCATACACCTCCGCACAAAAAAAGAAATGAGCAAAGTTCCTGCCCATTTTGAATTAATCCCAGAAATTGTCGCCTTGCGCGATGAGATTGCTCCACAGACTTTACTTACCATTAACGGAGATATCGAAGACAGGGAACAGGGTCTTCGTCTGGTCAAAGAAAATCCTGGTGTCAACGGTGTCATGATCGGCCGTGGAGTTTTCCATAATCCATTTTGCTTTGAAACCAACTCAACCACACACAGTCGAGAAGAGTTACTTACCCTCCTCAAGCTTCAACTTGATTTATATGATCAGTATTCCAGCCACACCCGTCGACCATTCGAGACGCTGAAACGTTTTTTCAAAATCTATGTCAACAGCTTTGAGGGTGCCGCAGAACTGCGCGACAAGCTGATGCACACGAAAACTACTGACGAAGTGCGCGCACTTATTTCTGAGTAAGCTGATCAATCTTCTCGTGCAGTGCATCAACAGATGACTGCAATTGATCATGTTTCTTGTGCAGCTCTCTAATATTTTTCACATGTACCGCACCAGCGCCCGCAGCTAAACTCGCGCCCAGAGCACTCAAAACATTCGTATAATTACCAAAAATAAGCTGCAGGTCATTTGACGGCGCGAGCTGCGGATACACAAGACCAATCAAACCAAAACCCACTAGATAGACAAATAGAAAAAGGAATATAAAAATCGACGGCAACGAGCTTAGTAAGCTTGGAATTTTATTCAGTGCTTTTTTGAGGAATATCATTACCTCGATTATACGCCGGAGGCACAAAACAAGCTACTGTAGGTGTCGCTAACGACGGTGTCGACGACGCAAGCCGGCTACATTTAAGCGAACCTGATGGCGATCGACTAGCTGCGTAGCTTTCTCAAGCTCAACTGCATTTGTGGCATTCTTCTGAAGTTCAAGCGCCTTCTCAAGTGCTGCTTTCGACTCGGCTTCGATAATATCATCGCCGTGATCCGCCTCATCGACAAGCACGCGAACACGCTTCTGGTCGATTTCAATCACACCACCAGAAACGGCAAAATATTCGAGTAGATCATCTGGATCATTCTTCTTATAGCGAACCGTGATGGCCCCTGGCACTGCAACCGAAACAAGCGGTTCGTGCCCAGGGAACACACCGATAGGACCCGCCTTCGTCGGCAGCTGAACTTCGTACACATCTTTTGAAAGCTGTACGCCCAGGAGTGTTACGAGTTCGAGTTTCATTAGTCCTTCTTCTCCGAAAGTGGACCCGGCGCCATATAGAACCAGCTCTCTGGCTTAGAGTCGTATTTGCCAGCGAGAATATCACTTGCATCCTGAATTGTGTCCTCAAGCTTGCAGTACACACCCTTATTGCCAGTAAATTGCTCAGCAACGTGGAATGGCTGTGCGAAGTAGCGCTGCAGGCGGCGAGCACGGTTCACAGTCTGCTTCTGATCATCAGAAAGTTCTTCCATACCGAGGATGGCAATAATATCCTGAAGCTCCTTGTACTGCTGCAATACACGCTGCACTTCACGAGCGACTGAGTAGTGCTTTTCACCGACCACTTCTGGGTCGAGTGATGTCGAAGATGAGTCAAGAACGTCGACAGCAGGGTAGATACCGATTTCTGTCAGCGCACGATTCATAACGATGGTTGCATCAAGGTGGGCGAAGGTCGTCGCAGGAGCTGGGTCAGTAAGGTCGTCAGCTGGCACATAGACAGCCTGGACGGAAGTGATCGAACCCTTCTTTGTCGAAGTAATACGCTCTTGGAGCATACCCATTTCTTGTTGGAGGTTTGGCTGATAACCCACTGCAGATGGGAGGCGACCTAACAGGGCAGATACCTCAGCACCGGCCTGAGTGTAGCGGAAAATATTGTCGATAAAGAGCAGGACATCTTTTCCTTCATCACGAAACGCTTCAGCCATAGCAAGACCAGAAAGAGCAACACGAAGACGTGCTCCAGGTGGCTCATTCATCTGACCGAAGACGAGGGAGGTTTTGCCGAGCACGCCAGCTTCTTCCATCTCCTCATAGAGGTCTTTACCTTCACGAGTACGCTCACCGACACCAGCGAACACTGAGTTACCAGAGTGGTATTTGGCAATATTGTTGATAAGTTCCTGAATCAGGACAGTTTTACCGACACCAGCACCGGCGAAGAGTCCAGCCTTACCACCTTTAGTCAGCGGCGCAATAAGGTCGATGACCTTAATACCGGTTTCAAGAATCTCAGCCTTGTTTGACTGTTCATCGAGTGCAGGTGCATCTCGGTGAATTGGTGCAGTTTTACCTTTTGGAGCAGGCTTTTCATCGATAGGTTCGCCGACGACATTGAACATACGGCCCTGAGTCTCCACGCCGACTGGCACAGAAATAGGCGCACCAGTTGCTTCAACTGCCTGGCCGCGCTTCAGACCATCTGTTGATTGCAGGGAAATAGTACGTACAGTGTGCTCGTCAAGGTGCTGTGCAACTTCGAGCGTGATTGTCTTTTTATCGTGCGCTACATGAAGCGCATCGTAAATCGCTGGTAGCTTGCCGCCATCGAACTCGACGTCGACCACGACACCCACGACTTGGGTTATTGTTCCGGTTTGTTTAGTCATCAATTTCTCCTTCATCTTACTTCATTGCCTCCGCACCACCACTGATCTCTGCAAGCTCCTGGGTGATCGCCGCCTGGCGGGCTTTGTTCATCGCGAGCGTGAGGTCGTCTACGAGATCGCTGGCATTATCGGTCGCGTTCTTCATTGCCATCATACGCATACTCCATTCGCTCGACTTTGCATCAAGCAGTGCCTGGAATAGTTGCGCGCCGACAAGTCGATAGACAGTAGTTTCAAGCACCGTCTCGACATCTGGTTCAAACTCAGCTTCATGTGGCAGCGTGCCATCAGCCTCTACCGCCCGACCGGCAGGCAAGAGGCGCTCAACCTTTGGCGTCTGTGTAATACTTGAGACAAACTCTGTATACACGACATCAACCGCATCGACTTCGCCATCCACGAACTTTTGATATGCCACGTCGAGCGCACCACGGAGTTCGTGCCCCTCGAGTTGATCTGGCAGATCTTCGTAGGCGCCAATCACTTCGGTATCTTTCAGACGGGTTACAAATTGAGTTGCTTTGCGTCCTACGGCAATGGTCGAAGTCTTGATATGCTTCTTGTCATCACTCATGAGTTCGCGAATATATTGCTTCGAAACATTGGCATTATATGCACCAGCCAAACCTCGATCACTTGCGATGATGATGATCAAGCGTTTTTTCACATCCCGTTCCACAAAGAGAGGATGCTGCTTGGTCGCACCGAGTGTCGAAAGATGAGCTAAGATTTCTCGAGCTGCTTCGGTATATGGTGCAGTAGCTTTCGTTGCATCCTGAGCCTTGCGCATCTTTGAGGCCGCCACCATTTGCATAGCCTTGGTGATCTGCTTGGTACTTTTTACCGAGCGAATACGGTTTTTTAATTGACGTTGGCTAGGCATTTACGCCTTCCCCTCATCAGTGTCAACCAGGTGTCGGGCCGCCTCAGCAAGCTTAGCAATTCCTTCGGGAGAAAGGACTCGAAGCGACTCAAGGATTTCAACCCTATTTTGCTTAGACTCGATAGGACCGACCGTCCTTGATTCTGCGTTTTCGATGCCCGTCATGGCCTAGTCCTCAAACCCCTTTGCAGCAGATTTGGCAACTTTTTCGATAAGCTTTGCCACCTTAGAGTCTGATTCAACTTTCTCAGAGCCCTTGTTGAGTTCGCGCATCTCGGCTTTGTGATCAGTCCAGAGCTTTGTGAGAAGCGCCGCCTGCGCATCTTTAATCTTCGCAACAGGGACGTTGTCAAAGCAGCTTGCATCTACCGCGTAGATTGACGCACATTGCTCCCAGATACTCATAGGCTGGTACTGTGACTGCTTGAGGAGTTCAGTGAGACGCTGACCGCGATCGATTTGCTTCTTTGTTTCTTCGTCTAGATCAGAACCAAACTGCGCAAATGAGGCGAGCTCACGGAATTGAGAAAGACCAAGCTTGAGGTGACCAGAGACCGATTTAACCGCCTTTGTCTGTGCGTCACCACCGACACGAGAAACAGAGAGGCCGGCCGAGATAGCTGGACGAATACCCTGATAGAAGAGATCTGTTTCCATGAAAATCTGACCGTCGGTGATCGAGATCACGTTGGTTGGGATGTAGGCAGAAATATCACCAGCCTGCGTCTCGATAATAGGCAAGGCAGTCAGTGAACCGCCACCGAGCTTGTCGCTCAGCTTCGCTGAACGCTCAAGAAGACGAGAGTGAAGGTAGAAGACGTCACCAGGAAAAGCTTCACGTCCCGGTGGACGACGAAGAAGGAGTGACATTTGTCGATAGGCAACAGCGTGCTTCGTCAGGTCATCATAAATCATCAATGCATGACCGCCCTTATCGCGGAAGTATTCACCCATAGCTGTACCAGCATATGGCGCAAGGTAGAGCAGGGAAGCTGGATCAGCCGGGCCAGTCGCAACGACAATAGTTTGCTCCATCACACCTTCAGCCTTGAGGCGCTCAACCAGACGAGCTACCTTTGAAAGTTTCTGTCCAATCGCTACATAGACGTTCACGATATCAGATTTCTGACGCGCTTGGTTGATCATTGTATCAACCGCGATCGCCGTCTTACCGGTCTGGCGGTCGCCAATAATAAGCTCACGCTGGCCACGACCGATAGGGAACATTGCGTCAATCGCCATAATACCGGTCATCATTGGCTCATTCACGTGCTTACGGCCAATCACACCGACCGCTTCACGCTCTACAAGACCAGTTTGCTTCGTCTTGATCGCAGGACCACCATCGAGCGGACGACCCAGTGGGTCAACTACACGACCCAGAAGTTCTTCACCGACGGGCACTTCGAGTACTTGTCCTTTGAGGCGAACCGTATTGCCAGCGGCAACCTGGCTATCGTCACCGAGAATAACCGCACCAATCTGATCTTCCTCAAGGTTGAGGGCAAATGCTTCAACTACGCCACTAGGAGTGTCGATCTCGAGCACTTCGCTATAACCCGCATCAGCAAGCCCGTGTACCCAAGCAACACCATCACCAACGCGGATGACAACACCAGCTGATTTTAGGCCTTCAGTCTTCTCGAGTTTTGCAATCGCCGCCTCGAGATCTTTCGATAATTCTTGTACTTTTAGTTCTGCCATATTATTTCCGTTCCTCCTAATTGACTGTCAAGCTCTCTAATTTTGTCTTTACCGTTGCATCAAGCACCGCGTTTGGCAAGGCAATTCGCACGCCACCAAGCACACTTTCATCGATTTCCTCGTGTAACTCTACATCCTGAACATTTGCATAGTGTGCTTTTATAAACTGCTCGATATCACTTTTCGCTTCCGTAGATAATGGTCGAGCTACCATCACGGCAGCTACCGCCTTACCTCGAGAGAGCAGGGCAGTCTGAATATCGCGCACGATCAGTTCGGCCTCTTTCGTACGACCCGATTCGATCAGATACGCCGCGAGCTGTTCAAGCACTGATGTCTTATTCTCCATCAGTTGGTCGGCTGCATATTCAGCTAGTTTTCGGCGTGAGAGCTTAGCGGAAGCCATATTATTTTTTAGCCTCCTCGACTGATTTCTTCACGATTGCTGCATCTATCTTGCTATCCGCCACACTTCCGATCGTGAGACCGGCGGCCTTCTTTACGAGATTGAGCGTATCTTTCTCAAGCGCCTTACGCGCAGCCAACACATCTTTCTGAATACCTTCATGTGCTTCTGCAACAATCCGATCCGCTCGCTCTTTGGCTTTTGTATCTGCCGTTTCTGTAATCTGTGATGCTTCAGCCTTGGCAGTTGCCACGATATCAGCCGCTTCTTTGCGAGCTTGCTTGAGAGCATCTTCTACATTCGCTTCAGCTTTCTCAGCTTTCTCGCGAGCTTCTTCGGCAGCCTTAGCTGTCTCTTCGATTTTCTCCTGACGATCATCGACCGCCTTCAGGAGGATTGGGAAGACGAACTTGCCAAGTAGCAAAACGAGGATAACGAAAGCGATGATCTGGAAGATAAGTAACTTCCAGTCGATGCCAAGCGCTGAAAAGAGATTCGATGATCCCGCTTCTGCAAAGTAATTACTATTAGTAAACATCTAGTCGCTTGCTCCTAGATAAATTTCGCGATAATCGCTACGACGATACCAATAATAGCGAGTGAGTCGGCGAAGACGATGGCTGTAATCATCAATGTACGGATGTTACCGAGCTGCTCTGGATTACGACCAAATGCGTTCAACGCTCCCATGCCAATAAAGCCGATGCCCATAGCGGCACCAAGTGCTGGCAAACCGTATGTAAGACCAAATGCTAATGCGTCCATATTATTTATTTACTCCTTTAATTTATTACCTTTATTGTATCATCCTCATATCTGATCAGGCGAGGCACCTCTATAGTCACTATCTTTATCGAGTAACTACACGGGCGCGTCGCCTTCCTGTTTTTGAGCAGACTGAGAATGATCATGTGAACCACCGTGGACCTCGACAGCAAGGCCTGTGAAGATAACGGTCAGAATAAAGAAAACGTATGACTGAATAAATCCAATAAACAGCTCGAACGCCATGAAGGCAGGAAGGAGCGCTACCGATAGCCAGCTCGTCAATACAGCAATAATCAGCAGAAGGATTTCACCAGCAAAACAGTTTCCAAACAGACGAAGCGAGAGAGCAGTGTAGCGTGAGATCTCCCCAATAAACTCAAGAATGCCTTCAAATGAGCCGATAGGATCCTTCAATGGATTACGCAAATAACGCTTCGCGTTGCCGACTGGCCCATGCACCTTCCAAGCAAAGAACTGCACGACAACTAGCACGATAATTGCCATTGCAAATGTAAAGTTAAGGTCTGCCGCAATCGAGCGAAGCAGCGGTACATCATGCACTCGTACTGAGTCGAGTCCTGGCAGCACACTCATCCAATAGGAGATGAGCGTGAAAAAGAAAATAGTTAGAGCAAGAGGAGCGACCTGCCGCGCAAGTTTTTTATCTGGGATGACACTCTCTACCTGGCTCAGCATTCCTTCGAACGTCCACTGGACCAGCCCTACGAAACGATTGTACTTTCCGCGCTTTACCATGCCGACAACATAAAAGAGGATTGCGAGTAACATAACCAACCCTACTGCGCCAGTAATCATAGCATTCGTAATTGGCACGCCAAGCACCGTAAAGACTTCTTGCGAAGCAAGGTGAATTTCGATACCAGTTGCGAAATTAGTTATCATTTAGAATCCCTTCCTATTTTTCGAAATTGCGCCCGGACTAATAATGCAGCTAGACCGACACCAACCACTATTCCTACGATCATTAGCCATGGCTTTGTATGCCACGCCGTATCACCCCAAAAGCCAAGACCTAAGAACAGTAGAATGGGAACAAACATCCGCCATGTAGTATCAGCAATGTCCCCAAGCAATAAAATGACCGTCGATGAAGTCGGCGGGCGTTTCGTCTCATCGCTTTTGTTACTTAGCGTACTCATACGATACAGTGAAAGTATAGCAGTATATCGATATCCTGTACATAGTGCGTCAGTAAGATAATGCCGTTTGAGTACCACCGACAACCGGCGTACGAGAACCACTGTTCGTGCCATTGCCATAGTTCCCATCCGCGTTCCATCCCCAGCAATACATCTGGTTGCTAGAACTTAGAGCACATGTCGTCGATCTACCAGCCGAAGCGGATGCCAAGGTCTTGCCCGATAAGGCTCCAGAAGTATCGACAGCAACAGGGACGAGCGAGGAGGTTATAAATGAAGAAGTACCGAGTTGGCCTGCACCATTACCCCCCCAGCATGCCATTTGATTGTCAGCTGTAATCACACAACCATGCTGTCCGCTATGCGTAATCCCCGTTATTGTCTTGCCCGACAGCACCCCTGAAACAGACACAGCGATCGGCACGCTAGAAGAACTCGCCGTACCGCTACCCAGCTCACCGTTCGAGCCAAAGCCCCAGCAGTACGCTTTATTATCGGAGGCGATGACACAAGTGTCACTAAACCCGGTTACGAGCTGCTTGATTGTTTTCCCTGACAGAGCTCCCGTAGTAGTAACGGCAACTGGCGCATTAGAAGTCGTCGAGGCAACACCGTTCCCAAGTGAGCCACTACTGGTTGCTCCCCAGCAGTAGGCATTGTTGTCCGAGGCGACAACGCAACCGCCGAACTCACCTAGGCTAACTTGCTTGACGGTCTTGCCCGCTAACGCACCGCCAGTATAGACAGGTGAGGGCACGTAGCTGCTCGTCCCGCTGTTATCACCAATCCTACCCCCATTACCGAATCCCCAGCAGTAAGCATTGTTGTCAGAGGCGACAACACATGCACCATAAATACCGACAGCAATTTGTTTCACTGTCTTGTTTCTCAGTGCTCCGGAGTTCGTGACCGCCACTGGTACATTCGACGCAGTATTCTGACCATCACCGAGAGAACCATAGTAGTTGTAGCCCCAACAATATGCATTATCATCGGAGGCAATCACACAGGTAATATTTCCTCCAGCGCTAATTGCCTTGATCGTTAAGTTTTTTAACACCCCTCCGGTATATACAGGCGTAGGCACATAAGCATCGGAATTAGATCCATTACCAAGCTGCCCATAATCATTCTTCCCCCAGCAATATGCTTGAGCAGTTACTGATATACCGCATGTGTAGCTTGCATTTATCCCAAGTGTTACCTGCGTCCATCCAAATTTCACAACCCCAGTAATATTTTGATTATAGCTCTGCCACACTGCGCCATTGCTCGACCTCAGCAGTTGCACAGTTCCGTTAACCGGAATCGTATACGATCCATCCGAATTAAATGTCGCCGTTCCCACCGAGAACGTAGTCCGTGCATTTCCATTACTGAGTACGTAGCAGCTCGGAGTATCCGTCGAGCAAGCCACACCCCCTCCACAGTCCGTATTAGGACGAAGAGGGGAAGTATTAGACCATGTCGGTGTGCTCGTACCGTTTGCGATACACGCCTTCGCCATCGTAAGCCCTGCTTCCGCAGCTTCCTTGGCAAGCTTGTTATAGTACTGGGCATTGATCGAAGCTGTAATAGAACCGACTGAAGCAAGTGTAACCGTTAAGAGAAGCATCATGACCACTGAGGCGATCAGCACCGTTGGCAGAGCAAATGCCGGGGAATAATGCTTGCGGTTTAACAACATATACCTTATAGTAGCCGCTAACTCCATTGACTGCAATATGCGTTTACTGTACAATGTATAGTAAATAGAATAACCGCAAGGGGAATTAGAGATGGCAGATTCTAACGATTCAAAAAAAGTAACAATCTACACGACAAGTTGGTGCGCATTCTGTGCGACTGAGAAGCAATGGCTCGACCGTCTTGGTGTTGCGTATGAAAGCAAGAATATCGAAGAAGATGAAGCTGCAAACGCAGAACTGCTCGAAAAAGTCGGCGGCAACTTCCAGGGAGTTCCAGTTACCGATATCGCTGGCGACGTCATTCTCGGCTTCGACCGACCAAAACTCCAAGCTGCTCTCGAGAAGAACCAGCTCGTCGCTGCCTAATTTGTTTAGTGGTTTATCTACGTGCGTATCTTAACAGGATGCGCACTTTTCTTTTGGCAGCAAGATCACCCAATATACCATCCCGCTGTCGCTTGCAATCGAAAAGCCCGAGTACCATACTTCTACTATGGAAAAGCAATCTAATTTCTCTCAAAAAACTCAAGATGTCTTTCTTGGCCGACATACCGATATAGTTCTCCCGACCGACGACATCATCAATGAACGGTTAACCTCCCACCAAGAAAGCATTCAAACATATCTTCACTGCGTAGATCAGGACCAACTGCCATATCCGACCCAAGAGGTAAGCTTGGAGTCATGGCGACCACATGGCGACGCTGATCATAAATTCTCTGGAATTTTATCTTTTAGCCCACTATCATTCGAGAACAACCCCGGCGCCCCGTGGCCTCAAGCCTGCATGGATCACGTCCACCAAGTGCTCACTCAGTATGATTACACTGGCCTTTATGCTCTGCTTCATGATCGCCAGTCTATATACATTCCGCTCGATGCGGCGTACGTAGCTCGTATCCATTTCACTTCCGGACCTGATGAATGCCAAATTGCGATTACGACCGAAAACGCCATGGAGATCGAGGATAAGCTCAATGTTCCAAAGGGAGCGCTTATTAATGGTACCCGGCCTGTCCAAGCGGATGCTGTCGATAAATTACATCACATCGCAACGATTTTAGGGATTAGCATTGAAGCTGTCCGAGAACTCTACGGAGCGCCCCCAAAGCATCACAAAAAATTTACCATTATGCCAGTTGCGGCAACACCAAGCGTCACACAGGAGTCAGAGCCTCAGATTGCTGTAGAATATCAGCCAATTCTCGATGAAGATGAGCTCCAGAGAGGACTCGACCACGTGGGCGGAGCATTTCATGCAAAGCACGTACTCCACGAGATAGCCAGCGTGTTCCAGCACAAAGAACAGGCAAAACAGTTAGGCATTTATCCCGAACACATCCTCCTTCATGGCCCTTCTGGAACAGGCAAGACAAGTCTCGCACGAGCTTTTGCACATGAGATAAAGGCGACACTTATCGAAGTGTCGTCGACAGATATCGTCAGTAAATGGGTCGGCGATTCTGGAAAGAACCTCGCAGAAAAATTTACCGACGCAACCAGAACTCCTGGCAATGTTGTCCTTTTCTTCGATGAGTTCGATACGATCGCTAAAGCCGACATGCGCGGAACTTCCGAGCGCGATGATATTAAAAGACTGCTCAATATACATCTCGACGAACTCACGCATAAGCATCCAAACATCATCGTCATCGGTACGACAAATCTTGATATTGATGCCATCGAGCCATCCCTTACTCGCTCAGGAAGAATGCGCACAATCAATGTCCCGGCACCGACAAAAGATGAGCGACTCGATATTTGGGGATGTCTATTCACAGAGTCTCAAGCCCTCCTGGACGATACCGCCTACACGTTTCCATTCTCAGAAAACTCCAATACACCAATCTATACTGAGGGCATTAAACTTGAAGCTCTCGCCGACGCCACGCATGACATGACCGGAGCTGACATCGCAACAATCCTCAATCTTGCGAGGCGCAAGAAGTTCTTCGAATGGACACAGACAGGAACGAGATCATCAATAACGCACGACGATCTCTTGCAGGCAATTACTACGTATCGCCGTTAGACGCCAATCTGTACGACATCACCCTTGATAGCGTTTCGGAAATAATTGTCATGGCTTACATACAGGATCGCACCCGAGTATTTTTCAAGTGCCGTCTCGAGTTCTTCGATACTCGGAAGGTCAAGGTGATTCGTTGGTTCATCTAAAATCAGCAGCTGCGGGTCATTCGCTAACATATCGATAATCTGCAGCCGTGCTTTCTGTCCACCGGAAAGTTTGCCGACCGGAACTTGTCCATCGCCTTCGGTAAACAAATAATCACTCATCAGTTGCCGAACTTTCGTTTCGCCAATCGCCAGCTTTCGATCCAGATACACACGCTCGATCGCATCGTGAAGCGTCAAATCAAAGAGGGCAGGGGAAACCTCTTGCTCGTAGATGCCAACACGAACATTCGGATCAAGTGAAAGCTCACCATTAAATAGTGAGATTGCCCCGGAATCAGTCGGTGAACTTTTATCAGCCGACCTGACCTCCTCGGCACCGTTAGACACCACTGGGGAAGACGACGAATTGTTCATTGGCCGATGGCTAAGAAGTGCTTTGATAAGCGTTGACTTACCGGCACCGTTACGGCCGCGCAGCTCAAGCGCCTCGCCTTCGCGCAGATCGATGTCCACACCACTAAATAGGGGAGTGCCGTAGCCGAGACTGAGTTCGCGCGCACTCACGAGTACGTGCTTCGAACGCGACTCATCATTCTTAAGATTCATACGAATGTTTTTTGCCTTAAACTTATCGTACTGATTCGCCACTTTGTAATTGAGATTTTGCACCGAGTCCTTGTCGATCCAAAATGTCGGCTTTTCCTTTGTCTGAAGCTCTGCGAGCTCCTTGCGGGATTGCTCCTCAAGGCGTTTAAATTTCTGAATCGTCCCCGGGTTTCGTGACTTTTCCTTCAGGCGTTGGTAGTCGATCACTTTTTGCTTGAGATTGACAATACGTTTTTCAATCATCTCAAACTCATTCATAGCCGTACCAGTAGAGTGAGCATTTTGCTTCAGATAGGCATCGTAATTTCCCTTGAAGCTCTGCGAGCCGCCGTCTTTTAATTCGACTATCCTGTCGACTTGCTGCAATACATCTCGGTCATGCGTAATCACCAACATTGCTTCACGTGCCGACTTCATCCATTCAATAAACTGTTCTTTCGCCACATAATCCATATGGTTAGTGGGCTCGTCGATCAATGCCAAGTGCGCATCCGAATGCATCACTTTTACAACTTCAACGAGACGCTTCTGACCACCAGAAAGGGAAGCGAACGACCGATGCGCGACCCCAGGAAGCTGGAAATTATCGAGCTCACGCTCCACTTTCTCTTCAATCTGATAAAATCCTTTTTGCTCAAAGCGCTCCAGTGCTTCTGTATATTCATTGATGAGCTTCATATTGTCACCCATAGTCTCGGGATATGTCTCGATAATATGACTCAATTCTTTATACTCGGGCAGGCCCGCCAGAACATACTGCAACACCGTTTGGTCGCCCACATGTGCATGCTCCTGCGCAGTCGCAACGACCGTCGTGCCTTTTTTAAAAATAACGTCACCACTAAAATCAGTATCGCTACCCGCCAACATGCTAAAAAGTGTCGATTTGCCAATACCATTGCGTCCCACAACGCCGACTTTCTCACCATCGTCCACTGAAAACTTCACATTGGTCATCAAGACCTTCGGTCCAAAAGACTTTTCAGTGATAGAAATATCAGCAATCATACTAGACTATTTTAACAGAGGTGATACAATTTCATAAGATGAAAATGCAACTCGATCAGGTACATTACTGGACATACGGCGATAAAACGAAACCAAGTATCGTCATGGTTCATGGTTTTACAGGTTCCCACGAAGGATTTCAGTATATCGTACCTAAGCTTGAAAAACATTTTTATGTAATCGTCCCTGATCTACCAGGCTTCGGAAAAAGCACATTACCTTCAAAACCCTGGACGATAGATGCTCTCGCGAAACATACGGACGATTTTGTCCGATCACTCAAGCTGAAAAGAAAGCCGCACCTTATCGCACACTCGATGGGCGGCCTTGTAGCTGCCAGTATGCTTGCGCAAGCGCCAGAACTCTTTAGTGACACGCCAGTCTTGATCAGTCCAGTCGCAACCAAAGTTGGCGCTCTCGATAGCCGTAAGATCGGGGAGCTTGGTGGTAGGCTGCAATACGGTGTCGGTAAAATGGTGCCAATCCTTGGGCCGCGTATCGTAAAAAGTAAGCACTTGTCGAAGCTCGCCACCAATCTCATCATGACGACAAAACATCCTGACTTACAAAAAACGATTCATGGCCATCATTTTAAAAATCTTGAATATATCTCCAGTATCGACTACTACTACCAGCTTCATAAAGACATCAATAAACGAGGTGGAGTAGACTACGCGCACAAGCTCCAAGATTTTAAACCCTTGATCGTAGCCGGAGACAAAGACAATGTTACGCCACTCAAAACAGAAAAAATACTGGCGAATAAACTTAATGCGACACTAAAGGTCATCCCTGGAGTAGGGCATTTAGCACATTACGAAAAGCCTACAGAAGTCGCTGAGGCGATCGTCGCGTTTTTGAGCCGATAAGACTGTCGTAGATTGTTTCAAACTGATCAAGCGTGTAAGTAATGTCGTGCGTCTTAACAATCGCAAGGCTTTCCTTGGCATACTTCGCTCGAAGCTTTTCATCACCGACAAGAGTCTCCAAAGAATCCGTAATCTGCTCAACATTATCTTTTTCACAGAGGAAACCATTGCGATCATTTTGGCATAATTCCTTCACCGCACCGGCATCAACTGCAACCAGCGGCTTGCCACTTGCCATCGCTTCCATCGCAGCGATACATTGCAACTCAGAGGGGCTTGGCATACAGAAAATATCACCGACCTTTTGTAGCTCAACAATCTCATCATCAGTCACGCGGCCCGTGAACGTCACATGGTCGTGCAAGTCCAGCTGGTACACCTGATTCTCGAGTCGATCGCTATCGGTACCAAATCCGACGATAAGCAAATGAAGCGGCTTGTTGGTGCGTTTGACAAGCTTACTAAATGCATCAATCAGTACCCAAATATGCTTTTCACTATCGAGCCGTCCGACATAAGAGATGACCAGCCTATCTTTTGGTATCTCAAATTTCTTATAGATAGCAGCGCTCGGCTTGCCGGGTTTGAATCTGCTCAAATCAATACCGTTTGATACGGCCTGGATCGGAATGTCAGGCAATTTCTCGCGGCCGTTCACCAGCATATCGATAGCCGCCTGCGTTGGCATCGTCACGTAGTCTGCCTTTGAGTGAAAACGCGCGCCATATTCAGTAATGAGATAGTTAATCGGCTTAGAAATTGGCGCCAACAAGCGAATATTGTCCATTAGATTTTCTGGGATCGCATGGTTTGTTGCCACGACTGGGATATTAAATCGCTTACCATAGCGCATTGCCGCCTGGCCAATACCGAGCAGCATCTGGATATGGATAACATCTGGTTCGAATTCCTCAATAATGCGTCTTACCTCGCGGCGAGGAGACACTGAGATGCGAAAGTTTTGATAGAAGGGAAAAGGTACCGACATTGTTCGTTTAATGAGGTAGCTTCCGTCTTGTTCTTCACCAGCTAGTCCCGATCGGCGCTGACTCGGCGCGACTACCACAACTTCATGACCGCGTGCCGCGAGGCCCTCAGCGAGATTACGGCTGAATACCGCCACGCCATTGATAGTCGGCCAGTGCAGGTCGGCTGCAATTAGAATTTTCATATGTGCTTCATTATACCATGTCCGGTTTAGCAAGTAGGGCATGCTACACTGAGTTGAGAATGAAATTCTTTTTCGACACTCGCTATATTCGCACCGATTATCCAGATGGCATCTCCCGCTATACCACTGAGCTAGCAGGTGCGCTGCACGACTTATATCCAGCCACAACCTTCATTATTTCTGATGAGAAACAGCTCAACTTTCTACCAAAAGGCTGCTCATGGATAAAAATTCATCCTGTCTCATCGCCAAAAGAACCATTCACGGCACTCGTCCTGAATACGTTTCACCCTGATGTCGTCGCCACGCCGCTACAGTCGATGGGAAGTTTTGGACGCAAGTTCAAACTTATCCTTAACCAGCAAGACATGACCTACTATAAACACGCGACACCACCTGCATACTTTCCATGGTATGTCCGTCTCACATGGTGGCTCTACCACCTGACATACTGGCCAGGACGACTCACGTTGAATGCTGCTGATGTCGTCGCAACTGTATCTGAAACCAGCAAAAATGAAATCGAAGTCGCCCGGCTAACAAAACGTCCGATTATCGTAGTACCAAATGCCGCTCGTGATCTTTCAGAGCTCCTTGAAAAACCCGTCTCTCAGAAAGACACGCCACCAAGCAATCTTGTCTTTATGGGATCGCTCATACCTCACAAAAATGTCTTGACGCTTGTCAGAGCATTGGAGTTTCTTCCCGGTCGCACATTACATCTACTGAGTCGCGGATCAGAAAGTTATATCGAGGAACTTAAACAGGCGATACCTAAGGGCGCAAACGTACAGTTTTATAACGGCGTTAGCGATGAAAAGTACGCGAACATCTTGGCCGATGATGCCATCATGGTCAGCGCCTCAAAATCTGAAGGATTTGGACTGCCGCTCGCCGAAGCGTTAAAGCTCGGCGTGCCGTGCGTCGTCAGTGACATTCCACCATTTCATGAAGTAGCAGGGGAGGGTGCGCTTTTTGCCGACCCGACCAGCCCAAAAGACTTTGCCGACAAGATCAAGCAGCTCGACCAAAAAGCCAAGCGGGAAATGCTCATAAAATCTGGCCATGTTCATATCGACTCATTCTCATGGAAGAAATCCGCTACAATCTTGCTCGATACAGCCAAGAAACTTGCCAAAACAAGCTGAATCTCGGCAATTTATAACTTCTGCTACTACTTTTTCAATACTGTCGCGATGAGTTCAGCAACCGGCCGCCCCATGGCATTTTTTCCGATCTTTGCCGAGGTATCAACCACTAGCATTGGGCGATCTTCCCTCGACAATTCATGAGGCATATTTGGAAGCTGGTATGTCGGTGCTCCTACAGGAGGAATAACCGGCTGGACGGTTCGCTCGCGATCTTTCTGGTTGCGCTCATTAATCTGGCCGACCAGCGTATCAACTTGAGCCTTCTCATCAGCCGTAAGCTCTTCATATTCTTTACCGGCAAAACCCAGAGTGCGGCGAGCACCAACGACTGGATCACAAGTAAAATATAGGCCCAAAGTAAAGTCGCAAAGCCCTTCCTGTTCGAGCATAATACCGGTTTCTTCCAGTGCTCGTCCATCAAGCAGCACTACTTCATAGCCTTCTATGCGAGCATCTCGAAGCCATTTCTTGAGTAATTCATCCTTGAAAGCCTGGCTAAGTGGGCGCGCACCGACCTTGGCGCTATTTGCTCCAACTTCGTTTGTGTAGAGCAGTTCATCGCGCTCATTTTTGTCCATATGGTAGACATCCTTAACAAATTGTACGCATTTTTCAGCCTCGGCTTCGTCGCTCAGGAAAGCGTCGATCGCTTCTGGATTTTCCATATCGACGCCCACACGAGTTGCAGCGACAACTAAAACGCGGAACACTTGTCCCGCGTCAATCAACATCACTCTATAGCCCTGATCATCTCGAAGGTAATCTTTTACCGCCGAGACGATTGTACCTTTTCCACTGCGAGCCTCGCCGTCAAATGTAATCAATTTTGGCAGGCTATTGTCAGTCATCTTGATAGACTATAGCAAATAGTTCCAGATATGACAAAGCCGCCCGTTCCCGCACCGCTGGCTGCGGCAGGTACTGGGCGGCATATGTCAGAGAGTCGTATCTGCCGTGACCGGGCAGAACTGTTCGGCGTCCCACTCCACGTGCTGATACTTCGGATCGGGCGGATCGACCGCATCCAGAAGTGTCAGTAGCAGAAACTGCAGCAGGAAGGCAAGTGCTGCCACTGTCGCCACAGACCATGCTGCGAACAGCTGGGGCAGCAACAACCAGAGCAGCATGCCGATAGCGACCGGAAAGACGGCCCAGTCATGCCACACCTTCGTGGGGCAATCCAGCATGGTTTCGTAGCGGCTTTCGATATACCGCCTTCCGTCCATCAAGCGGAACAAGCAAGCGCAGATAGCACCAATCCCCAGACAGCCAGCCGCAAAAGCATAGCCAGTCATCCAGTTCGATGACGGGACCTGCCGCCAGCCATAGACTGCGAAGCCAAACACCACGGGCAGTACAGCAACGTCGCCATACATGAAGGCCTTGGAGGCCTTGCTATTGAAGAGGGAGAGGGAATCGTCCTCCCACCAGCGACGAAGGATATACATCGCCACCGGCGACAGCACTACGGCCCAGATCGGCAGCAACCACCAGTCGCCATCCCGAGTGGCGTACACGCCACCGAAAAACGCGACTACGGCAGCAACCACCGTCGCCAAGTACATGTCTTCCTGATAGCCGAAGACAGTCATGTACCAAAACTTACGGAGCATCAACATCACCAACTTTCTCTCTGACAAGGGGCAAGCGTATCCAATTCATGTGGAAACACTATTATTTATTTTAACATAATTTCAATATATAGCAACTTGTGTATATCATGGAACTATATGGGTCTTCATGTAATTACCTCTGGAAATGGACCGGTCATCGTTATGCTTCACGGCTTTTTAAGTTCCTCTACCTACTTCAAACGCTTCCGTAAAGAATTTGAGCACTCACACACGGTCATTACAGTCGACTTGCTAGGATCCGGTAAATCTTCACGGCCAGGTGAGCCCGTTACGTATGAATCGCATATCGAAGCACTTCACACTATCCTGTGTGATCTACCGCGGCCATTCGTACTCCTTGGACATTCAATGGGAGCGTTAATTGCAGCGCGATATGCTATCTTGTTTCCCGAGCACATACGATCTGTGATTCTTTTCAATCCACCCGTATTTTCGTCGACAGATCAGGCAAAGAGATCTATCGAGGCGACTGGCTTTCATTACCGTGCGGCGCTTTCACATCCGCGAAGTCATCTTCTGTGGCGAGCATTGAAACTTCTCCCAAGAATGCCACAACAATTCACGGCGCCGCTCAATCTTACCAGCAGCCTGCAAACTCATCGTTATGCGCGAGAGGGTGGCTACAGCAATATCATCCTTCGAGCAGAACTTATTCATGACTTAGTCCGCATACCCCAACCGACGCTACTCATAGCAGGCAAACGAGACCGCTCACTCTACCGAGAAACCCTCTCGGCACTTTCCATCCCCAGGCATGTCTCCGTACAAGAAGTAGCCACAGGACACCATACACTTGTTCATAAGCCGCACTTCGCCAGGCAACTTGTGATGTCTCATCTGTTACAATAAATAATTATGCCAAAGGCGAAGAAACCAGCCCAGCCAAAGACCGTCCTCAACCGCAGGGCTCGCTTTGATTACGCTCTAGGCGACGAGATCGTGGCTGGTCTCGCGCTTACCGGGGCCGAAGTACGCGCCGCACGCGATGGGCATGTACAGCTAAAAGGAGCTTTTGTCTCGCTGAAGGACGACGAGCTCTGGCTCAATAACGCCAGTTTTTCACTAAAGCTCAATGAAAAAGGCCAAAACGGCCGCACCGTTGATACTCGTCCGCGCAAACTTCTTGCGAACCGCAAGCAAATCGATCACTTCAAAGCCGAAAAACAAGCCGGCATGACCATTGTTCCAACAAAATTACTTACTCAAGGACGATTCATAAAACTCGTCACTGCGCTTGGAAAAGGAAAGAAGCGCTACGACAAACGCGAGACAATTAAACGTCGCGATCAAGAACGCGACACGAGAAAAGCGCTTAAACACTACTAAAGAACGTACCCCTCTCCCGGAACCCGAGAGAGGGGTATATTCGTCACTACTTTATGCCAGGCGGACACCACGTGTTTGGTTGCGCCGAAGCTCCACAACACGCGGCGGCTCGAGCCGGAGACGCTTGATCCTCTTGCCATCGAACGACAGCTTGAGAAGAGGTACGGAAGCATCGTCATGCGCCTGTAGCAGAAATTCATCGCCACAACGCCGCAAGCCTATCATGCCCGTCGCCTTCCACCAGGACTCATCATCGCACATGCGCGCAAAATGCAGCCGAATTCCAGTGTAAAACCCACCGGAGAACAGCACAGGAGCCGTATAGTACCGAATGAGATCGGTAACGGCCTCGCAGTTGCCCTCAGGCAGCAGCGTTCCGTGCGGCTCCGTCTCGGCCAACTTGGCCCGAGCCCTGAACCGCTCACGGACACGCGCTCCAGCGATCGCTTGCCTGACCAGCTGCTCGTTCGATAAGTCGAGAATGGCACGCATATCCACAGGTCATCACTTCCTAAATCTAGTAGGTACGAACAGTGAAACTATACCACTTTATACCTTTTATGACAATGTCACGTATACTAGATACATGAAGTTATATTCTTGGAACGTGAACGGCATCCGTGCAGTCGTACGAAAAGGTGAATTACAAAAATTTTTAGCACAATATCAGCCGGATATCTTCTGTCTCCAGGAGACAAAGGCCGAGCAGGGGCAGGCGGAGTTCGACGCCAGCGGCTATGAAGAATACTGGAACTCATCGAAAGCCAAGAAAGGCTACTCTGGCACCGCAATTTTTACGAAGATCAAACCAATCGCTATTATTAATGACATCCCTCACGAAATCGCCCAGAAGCACAATCTCGAAGCTGACAAATACGGCCAGGCAAACGACGAAGGGCGAGTCATCGCTGCCGAGTTTGAAGATTTCTATGTCGTTACCGCCTACACGCCAAATGCAAAAGACGACCTGACTCGCATTCCGTTGCGCCAATGCTGGGACGAGGCAATGATTGATTACTGCAGCGAGCTCCAAAAGAATAAGCCGGTCCTGTATTGTGGCGACATGAATGTTGCGCACACCGAAGACGATCTCGCCAATCCAAAGCCAAATCGCGGCAAAAAGGGCTTCACCGAGGAAGAGCGTACGGGCTTCGACAAATGGCTTGAGGCTGGGTTTGTCGATGTATTCCGTCGCGACCACGAGGGAAATGGCTTTTATACATGGTGGAGTCACTTTGCAAAGGCCAGGGAGCGCAATGTCGGTTGGCGTATTGACTACTGGCTTGCTTCGAAAGACTTCGCGAATCGAATCAAGAATCCGCAAATCCATGCCGAACAAATGGGGAGCGATCACTGTCCCGTGAGTATTGAAATTCAATAATATGGATTCGCTCCGAGACAAAACACTTATCATGCTTGTCGGCCCGAGTGCAGTAGGGAAGTCGACCTTGATGAATAAGGTTATATATTTGCACCCGGAATTCGGCCGCGTGACAGGTTTCACAACTCGTGAGCCCCGAGCAAATGACGAGCCAGGACAGTACCGCTATCTCACAAAAGCAGAAGTGGAACAAAAAATTGAGAGCAGCGACCTCGTGCAATATGCCAGATTTCCTACCACGGGCCAGATCTACGGTACCGAAATTATCGATTATCCCGCCACCTATAACATAAAAGACATCCTCGCTAATGCCGTAGCAGATTTTCGCACATTGCCATTTAGAAAAACGATCACTATCAGCCTCACTGCGCCAGTTGATGAGTGGCGCGAACGATTTCTCGACCGCTATCCAACCTCGAGCAAGGAAGCCGAAAAGCGACTGGAAGAAGCCAAACTTTCTATCAGCTGGTCGCTTAATGACCCGGAGACATACTGGCTCGAAAACCCCTCGGATCATATCACCAATACTGCCCAAAAACTCATCGAGATCGTACTCGACCAGCCTCCGCGCTCGACTCCTGAGACGCCCCGTGCCATACTCAAACTCCTCGACCAAGGCATCTGGTAGCACGACACGAACTTCTTCTGGTGATATACTACACATATGAAACGGTATCAGAATAATCCATTTTTTGTCGCCGTAGATGGACTGAGGTTACTCTTTAATCTTGCTACTGGCGTCGCTATTTTATTTACTGTCCTGTCTCTACTTAGTATGTATTCAGGATCGAACCAGCAGCTTCAAACTGTCGAGCAGCAGTATCAAAATAGCTCCTACTCACCAAATACGTCGGTCCAGAAGCAGTATATTGACAACTTGCGCAGCCATTACTATTTTATTCGTAACTTCGTGCACAACCTAGATGGCACTATGCTCGCACTCCTCATTGGAGCTGGTGTTTTGTTCCTTGCCGTGGCGATCTTCATAGGTGTTATGCTACGCGGCATTAGTGATTATACGGCCAGCGAACTCGCCAAGGGTAAACCAGTCGCCATCAACGATGCCATACTAGTCGTTCTTAGGAATTTCTGGGGATACCTTTGGCTGCAGATTGTTATTGGCGTTAAGATATTCCTCTGGTCGCTACTCTTTATCATTCCCGGGATCATCATGGCGGTCCGCTATACGTTGTCTGGCGTCAGCTATTTTAGCAATGACATGGGGGCAAATGCCGCTACAAAAAAGAGCGCCGAGCTTACAAAAGGCGCATGGCTTACGACATACGCTTCGCATTTTCTCTTTAATCTTGTGACATTCGGCTTGATTACCAGCGTACTTACTCCTGGCACAAATGCAGTACTGTATAGCCAATACTCAACCGCCAAGAAGAAACCGAAAGCCCACATGCTGTCCTGGCTAAGCCTACTGGTACCGATCGGTATCATTGTCCTGACAATAATTACCGCTCTGATGATTATGGCCCAGCATCGATGAGACCCGACTACTGGCAACAACAAACCCCAGGCAAGCCACTGTTTCCCGGTATAGGCTGGAACAAACCAGAACGACGCGACCAAGCCGGAAGACTTGGTATTATCGGAGGCAATAAACTCGGTTTCGTCGCTGTTGCCGAAGGCTATCAGGCGGCGCTTGAGACTGGGGCAGGGCACGTTCGCGTCCTACTGCCAGATGTATTGAAGAAGACCATTCCCGCCTCCATTACCGACGCATTATTTGCGCCTACAACACCAAGCGGCAGTTTGTCGCGAGACGCCGTAGCAGAACTTGCAGCGCTTGAAGCCTGGGCAGATGGGATATTGCTCATTGGCGACACAGGACGCAATAGCGAAACGGCGATTCTCTACGAAGAATTTATTTCTCACTACGAAGGCCCTCTTACGATCACTCGCGATGCTATAGATCTCGTCAAAAATAGCCCACGCTTACTCGCCGAGCGACCAAATACACTGATCGTCGCTAGTTTTGCGCAGGTGCAGAAGCTATTTCAAGGAGTCTACTACCCAAAGATGCTTGCCTTTAGTATGCAGTTGCTTCAGCTAGTCGAGACACTTCATAAATTCACCATCACATATCCGTGCACCATCTTAACACTCCACAAAGATACACTCATAATCGCATCCGCAGGGCGTGTAGTGACACAAGCATGGGATCAGCCTATGGCAATCTGGCGGGGAAGCGTAGCTACTCGTGCGGCAAGCTATCTGCTATGGAATCCTGCAACACCTCTCGAAGCTGTCGCTGCATCTATTGAATAATCACTATATACATTATATAATAAAGCCAATGTCAGCTATAGAACAGTTACCAGTCGAGCCAACTCGTTATGAGCGGACCTCAGCATTTCAGAGTTTCGCCTCTGCTACCATGGCGCTTGATCAGCTTGGTCATCTGAAATCTTTTACGACAAACGACTACCGTGCGCTTGAAGCAGCCAAACGATCGTTGTCAGACGCAACAGAAATCTTTGAAGCAAGCGACAACCCAGTAAATGCGCTTCGCGCTCGCACTTCCTTGGCTTTTGCCGATCTTACCGCTCGTCGCAATGAACTCATCTCCCGACGAAACGAATGGCGGCTTCCCGAAGGATTTCATGAGCTATTCATGAAAAGAGCTTTTATAAATGCCGGACAGGTGGCAATAGATGGACTCGACCTATATGAACGCGAACGTCTCAACCCAGAGCGACGCCGACATATAGCAGGCTTTTTGCACGAGCTCACAACACTTCTCGTGACACTTCGCGATGATCCTCTTCGTTTTGGTGTTCCTGCGAGCATCTATGACGATCAATTTAGCGACGGATTCCACTTCGATATTATGCTTTATGACCTCACGAAACCTCATGATATGCGTCGCGCAGTTGATGTAAAGGCCTTTCAGAGGCGCGGCGAGGCCCCTAAGCCTAACTCTCGATTTGCGCGCGTGCTCTACGCATCAGACACTCTTCGCAACAATAAGCATACGACTTTCTGGAAGACAAGCGAGCCAGCCGCTAATCGACCGCACTTCCCAACACTCCGAGCACTAGTCGGCGAGCCAATGATCGAGTCGCCTATAGAAGTAAGAGAGAAGCTCTCGGCAATCCAGCAAGACTTATTTGAGCAAGCTTTTAGTGAGAAGTGGTAGGATTTATGTCATATATGTAGTCTTTTTTTCATCGGCGCGTGGAGGAAGTGGCATCTTTCGACCCAAAGAGATACATGGTATCACCGTACTCCGTTCACCTTGCTTCACTGAGAAAAGCTTGTTTCCGCTGCCGAACCGTATGAGTCGTCAGTTTACTACAAATATGATATTCCTATAGATACACACCCATTGCTGTACGTCGATAGGGTATAATCGCCGCCGCCTTGGAACCACCCAGAAGTGAAAAGCTCTGGTGCATCTAACTCTTCACATGGTCCGCACGTAGCTGGCGGCTGCGGGTAGAGACTATCATCGGTGACAGTGACCGTCAGATAATTAGTGTCCGGATCATACACAGCACGAAACCCTTGCTCCGGTTTATCGAGTACATACTGGATACCTGGCTGACTCGAATCAAGATCCGCTGCTTGCCTAACGTCTTGCTCTGTATCATACCCAAATAGCTTCGCCGACCATTCATTCACCGTGTTACTATCAGCATTACACGCTACTAGACGACCTTGAGCGTCTGCGCGCACCTGCGTATCGCCACACATTTCACTGTGCGGATCACAGTCCGCAGGCCCAGGCTTCGTCGACACGGGGTCAGATGGTGCAGGAGAGGGGTTTAGCGAGGGAGATGTAGGTCTCGCTTGGGTATTACAATCCACACCATCTGCAGCAAAGACTGGAGTACTTATCGACACGACACCTCCAGCAGCGAGTATACACAACAACAGCCCAAGACTCTTCCGAAGGGGCGGGCAGAAAAACATTGCGAGCCCACACAGCAGCACTACGATAGCGACGAGCACTACCATCCACATATTCATTCCTGTCTGAGCTAAACACACTTCCATGGGTTGATCCTGTTTTAATTACTATTATTGTATTTATGCATAGATCGCATTAATTTCATTGTAGCATGAGAATCCGCGTTTGCAACATACTTTTTACTACCTATATGATTGAGGTATAGCAACAATCACGTCACGGCCGTCATTCGCGCCACCAAGCGTACATGAATAGAGAGTGAGACGAGGAGCAGATGTTCGAGCTTCTATAGAGATAGCGTTTGGCTGTACTGCAAATTTCTGTGACACTTTATAGACATATCTCACATGCTGATAGTCGACGATGATTTTTTTACCCACCGTTAACTCACCGATACGATAAAAAGGGGAACGCTTGTTTGTCCCACCTGGTGTAAAGTCCATATAGAAACGATGTGCGGCTAGCACAAAATTGCCCCCGTCTCGCGGATTGCCATTCTCGGAATGCCGCCACCAGGCGCCTTTTTCGAGTGCTGCTTCACCTCTGCCAAATGGTACCTTTACGTCGATAGACGGGATGTAGAGCATCGCTGTGGCAGGTCGCCGAGTGGATTTTTTCAGGACTTGGACCGTTTGGTTGTTCGTAGGACTCGAAGTAATACGTTTCATTTCCGGCGAGCTCGCAAGCAGTAGCACATATATGCCGAGCACGACGAAACCACAGGCAACTATCTTGAGTAGCCAGCGTCTTGTGTATGCTCTATGGAGTCGTAGCATGGGTATATTTTAGCTTGTTTTATGCATAAAAGGTAATAATGCACTGAATATATTTTTCTATGGTATACTTCCCATATGTCACGAAGCACAAGCGGCTTTACACTCGTAGAACTTCTCATAGTTTGTGCTGTTATCGTCTTACTGGCAATCATCACGGGCATGACCTATAGGGGATATGTAAAACAGACACGAGATACCGAGCGTCAATCAGATATTCAAGCCATACGATCGGCCCTCGAAAAATATTACGATAAAAATGGCGAATATCCTGATATGTCCAATCCTGCTATGCAGAACTGCGACCCGATGAGCCAAAGCGCACGCGACTCGTTACTCACACTTCTTCCTGGATTAGCCGCAGCAACAATGATTGCGCCAAATGCCAAAGCAGGAACAGTAACCTCTGTCTGCACCAGCAACGCCATACCGTCGAACACGACAACATATAGATACATGACCGTTGTCTACACTTCCACATACTGCAAATTCAAAATTGCAAGAGAAACGATAAGAAATGACATCGGTAGCGGATACTACATCTTGATGTACCGGGATGAATCCACCGGACTCGTGCATTTTTACCGAAGTAAACGAGGTGGACTTACGGTCGACCCTTCCAGCACACCTACGCCTCCTCAAACATGCAATTTCTCAAGCTAGTCCGCAAAAAGTCACTAAGTCCCTAATCCGTCAACCTTACATTTTTACTAAAGGCATTATATTAATGCATCTTGTAAATTAATAGTGCAGTGGTATACTTTAACTAATTATGACTAAACCGACTGGACTAAGGGAACGAAAAAAACAGCAAACAAAAGATGCTATCTTAAAGAGCGCCTATTATCTTTTCAAGAAAAAGGGGTATGAAGACACTTCGATCGAAGAGATCACCGCACGGGCCGAATTTGCGCCACGAACATTCTTCCTCCATTTTTCATCGAAAGAGGACCTAGTATTTCCATATCTCGACGAGATCATGCAGTCGCTAAAAGCGATGTTTGAGCAGCGTGGTGACACACCAACGCTTATCGCTTTCAAGCAGTGGCAGCTCGATATTGCCACGGAGATCAAATCGCTCAAAGACGAGGACCACGATGCCATCCGCCGCGAGCTACTCGCATCAAGTCGCCACTTGCAGGCACGACTCAGCAACATGCTCGACGACATCGAAGCGATTCTCGCCGTCGAACTAGCAAAAGACCGCCACCTCACAAAACCAGACCTCTCAGCCCGTGTGGCCGCCGCAGCCGCTCTCGCAATCTTTACTGCACTATACGAGTACGGCATCGAACGTCTTTCTCGCAAAGAGATCACCGAAGCTGTTGATTTAGCTGCCACTTGCCTCAAAGACACACTCGAAGTGTAGAGGCCAGCGTATAGCAAACCAGTTTGTAGGACTCCACTTATTCTGATCCCTGCGCGCGGTAAGGACCAACTTTTTCGCAAAGAGATCATATAATCAATCAACGCCTCTATCGATTTCCTTAGAAAAACCATCAAACTTTCCGAGCTCTAGTAGGAGACATTTTGGCTCAAAAATCGCTTTACAATCTCCCACATAGTGCCATATAATGCAACTACTGTATGAATAACATTTGTGCAACAATCTGTCACATAAGCCCCTCTCTCGCACTACGAAGGGCAGTATCTAAGCCTTAAATGCTGCTATGACCGACACAACCGGACTACGACATCGCAAGAAACAGCAGACGAGAAGAGCCCTCCTCCAGAGCGCATATGACTTATTCGAAGAAAAAGGATTTCGTGAGACCTCCATCGAAGATATTACGACACGAGCAAACTTCGCGCCGCGAACCTTTTTCCTGCATTTTACCTCCAAAGAAGAATTACTTTTCATAGACTCAGACTGGATGGCAGCGCAACTTGTAGAAATATTCAAGCATCGAGGCAGCATGACCGCCCTAGCAGCCTTTAAGAAGTGGCAAGACGATATCATCATACCCACACTCTCGAAAAACCGCGAGTATGAAGATATCCGACGACGCCTTATAATGAGCTGTCCTCAGGGCCAGGCAAGAGTCGCTAGCTACGTCAATGACGCAAAGACTCGACTTGCAGACGAACTGGCAAAGGACCGCGACCTCACGACGCCTGACTTATCAACGCTTGTCACTGCCGCTGCCGCGGTAGCAATCTTTGTTGTCTTTTACGAACAGGGAATCCAGCATATCTCTCGCGCAGAAATCGCCCGAGCAATCCACGATGCCACCGAACAGCTCACAGGCTCTCTTGAGACTTAGCCGGGAATGCAGCAGTCATCCCTCCGATAGAGCAAATAAAATGGGATGCGAAGCTGTATGCTGTTTTCAGGAAGCAGTAGCGTCGCTATCTCTAGTAATAACCAATGGACTGACTTGTTCGACATAATAGCGCACATTCCAATTCATAGTGTCTACTGGCATATTTATACCTTTTGTCACCGTACATATCGTCGCTCCCAGGGTCGGATTCCGCATTTCATGCTTCGTCCCACTCATATCAATCCATACTAGAAGATTGTATTTCGGATTATACAAGACGAGACAATATGCAGGACGCGGACTAGCATCACTCTGCCGCGGAGTACTTGTATAGGCATACTTATTTCCGCCACTAAGCGCAAAGCCTTTGCCGTCATTTACAGACGAGGGGTCCTCTGGATACATCGACGAGTCGAAGTCTTTTGTCAGTTCAAGCTGTTGAGATCCGTTGTTTAAGTCACTATCCAAGGTAGTCTTAATAGCTCGAGATTGTATGCCGCTATACGATACAGTAGCTATCGACGCAAGGATCGCTATCACTACGATAACAACCACGAGCTCCACGATCGTGAAGCCAGCTGTCTGATTCTTTCGGTATATGCCCATGTGTTATTATTTTACTGCATTGATACTAAAGATACATCAACTGCACTATATAATATCACAGGCCCCACTGCCAAAGAAAAAAGAGTGCGACCTGCACTCTCAACTTCCTACTTGGTACCGCGGGCCGGACTTGAACCGGCACGTCCGTATTGGACATCAGATTTTGAGTCTAACGTGTCTACCAATTCCACCACCGCGGCTTACTCAAAATAACCTATCGTATTGTACAATAGATAGTAATAGGAATCTACAGCAAGCATGCAACCAAAAGACACTAACGCACCGGTTCCAGACGACAATTCACGTGGGCAAGTTATACCTCCAGCCCGCGATTATTCAAAATCTCACGATGCAGTAGCAAATATGACACGTGAACAGATCAATCAAGTATACGCCCAGCAGACGACGAACGAGCAGCAGGCGAACGAGACAGCCGGGACTACTCAAGGAAATCCTTACCAGCGCACACTTACAGACAATCCTCACGAACGCACTACCTCCGACTGGCAGCGCTATCATAGCGCATGGCAAGATTACTACCAAAAATATTATGAGCGCTACTACGTCAATGCAGCACATACAACCCATCAAGCCTACCAAGCTCATGCCGCCAAGCTAGAGGAAGAGGCTAAAAGGACCAAAGAAGAGCTCGCCTCGCATGATGATGAGCCAATGACTCAAGATGAGGCACTGTACGACCTACGCTCGCAGCTACTCACGAAGGTGCAAGATGGGGCAAAGAAAGTACGCCACTCGAGACACTTTATTCCACTTATCTCAGCGGCATGCGTATTGCTTGTATTTGTCTTCTTGCAGTACAACGCGATCATCTTTGCGACGGTCGCAGCATATACAAGTCCCGGCAATATCGATCCAGCAAATCTCATCGTTAATCCAGATCTGTCTGTAAAGGTAGGGAAGGAGCCTCGCATTATCATTCCAAAGCTCAATATCGATATTGGAGTAAGCTACGACGCAAAACCAGACTATAACTCACAGATGGCTGCAATGGCCAGTGGTACGGCATATTTTGGCATTGCCGGAGCAAATAGCCTGCCAGGGCAGCGTGGCAACGTACCGATTGCCGGGCACTCATCAAGTGAGTTCTATGATACCGGTAAGGCAAAATTCATCTTTGCCAGGCTCGACCAATTGACCAAGGGTGATATCTTTTATCTCAATTACAACGGCACCCGCTACACCTATAGCGTGACCACCAAGAAGGTAGTCGCACCAAATGACGTAGCGTCCTTGCAGATTGGCGCAGACAAACCATACGCCACGCTCATTACCTGTACGCCTGTCGGTACAGCACAGAGCCGCCTCCTTGTCTTCGCCGAGCAAATCAGCCCCGATCCTTCGACTGCAAAGCCAGCACCAAATGCAGATACTGGCACACAAGATGTTCAGATGGCCGGCACTTCACCTACATTGCTCGAGCGAGCATTTGGTGCACGATAAATTAATTTAAGATCATTTTCGTCTGTTGCAGACTAAAGCCCGTGGCGCTTTTACCAATTGTATAGAGATACTTTCCGTTCGAGCTGTAATCGGCCGCAAATCCAGGCGCTACTGCTACAATGTCGACTTGATTCGTACCATCAAACTCATACTGCCGCATATATCCATTTGCATCTGACCAAAAATGAAATTGGTCGAGCCATTTAAGCTGCGAAGAAAGATGCTCTACTCCCACGATCGGAGTATCTGACTGCTTCATCAATTCGATATCGAATGTTGTGAGGCCGTCTTTCTGCTGCAGTATCACGAAGCGGCCGCTTGCCTTGAAACCCGAGAACAGTACGCCCGATGGGGTAGTGATAGTCTTGAGCGGCGTTGCCTCAACTGCTGGAGACTGATCATCACTGGATGGCAACGACTCTATCTGATCGATATACGTTGTCGTACCGACCGATGTCGCGATATAGCGCGTCGAAAAATACTCGCCCGATGAGATCTGTACAGTCTTGTCTGTTTCATACGTCCTGAGGGTTCGCGCTCGTGTGCTTCCAAGCGTCAAATAACCCGATGAAACCTGACCGGCGTGTGGCGTTGTGACATAGAACAATGTATCGTTATCGCTCATCATCGTTGCAACATTCTCAAGTGGCAACTTTGTAACATTCTGTGACGAAATCACTTCTTGAGCAACTGTGCCATCGCTATACCGAACTAGTAGGGCGCCAGAGCTGCGCGGATCGCTTACCACTTCGAGCGGCAGATGATTTTTTGAAGCACCGATCATAATGCTTTGGTCGGGTGAATCTGTATCCACAACAATCCAATCACTCACACCCGCAACCGTTCGCTCAAGCAAGACATAGCGATTACTTAGCCAATCGCCGAGCTTATACGCTGGGGTGGTCTTTGTCTTTACTTGAGGAAGAAGTGAGCTTGGTACCGTAACATCCTCTGTCTTTATGGTGTCGCCGCTAATATTGACGAGAGTAATCGTAGGCGTAGTCTTTGCCTGAAGTAGCGCCATCATATTGCCGCGCGCACTCATAGAATCAAGTGTCTTCATATCCAGTACGGAGGTTGTTTTTGGATTATTAGGCACAAATCGCGCCGAATTAAGCCACAAGACTGCACCAGCCTTTACGACTACGTTCTTCTTCCAGTCCTGGTAGCCAGCTTTTTGCATCGTCACCAGATAATCGCCAGGTGTTAAGGTAATCTTTGCTCGCGTTTTTTTCGCCAGTATAATGTCACCGACCTTTATTGAGGCGCCCGATGGCTGAGAAATAAACTGTACCAGTCCACCTTGCTGGATCGTTCCATTATACCGATTGAATCGGTATCCGAGCATCAGAAAGATCAATACCGTAGCAATACCTATCACTGCTACAACCATCAATGTGTAGGATACTATTCGACGAATAAGAGCACTTCGAGTTAAGCCTGTTCCTTGCATACATAATAGTATACAACGTACTCGCCGATATTCTACTTGACTCGACGTGGCGCTAATGATTATTATTGTAGATAAGTTAGGGATATAAGGATGTCAACACAAAACACAGTCACAATCAACGGAGTTCATTACGATCCAGTAACAGGCATGCGACTTGATGATGCACCTGCTGCTATTAAGCAGCACCCGACACATCAAGCGGCAAAACCAGCCAAGACGCTTCATAAGAATACCGATCGCACACGAACTTTGAGTCGTGCGCATGTAAAGGCGCCAGCCAATCATATCGATGCAATTCGCCGCGGTGCGCCAAAGGCGCCAATCACAAAGAGCCCTATGATTCGTAAGTTTGCTGATGTTGCGCCTGCCTCAAAAGCACAAGCGCTCCACAAAGCACCACGCGCTGCCGACATCGCTCCAGTTCGTCATCCCATCCAGGCAAAGCCTCACACTGCTCCAGCACCACGAAGGGCAATGGAACCTGTCGCAAAGGCAGCAGTTGCCGCACCGGCAGCTCCTGCGCCACGCCCTGCGAGAGAAATCAAAAAGCAGGCAATCGAGAAAGCACTTCACAATGCCAAGCCTGCAAAAGTAAAAAAGCAATCTTTCCTCAAGCGCCATCCGCGTACCATGAGCATCTCCACAGCAGCACTCGCACTCGTCTTGTTAGCTGGTTACCTGACGTATATCAATCTTCCAAGCATTTCCGTGCGCGTCGCGGCAGCTCAAGCAGGTATTGCAGCTACATATCCTTCATATCAGCCATCGGGCTACAGCCTTCATGGACCGGTCGCATACGCCAACGGTCAAGTCAGCATGAAGTTTGCCGCAAACGTCGGTACACAAAACTACAAGGTCACACAGGTAAAAAGCAGCTGGGACTCATCCGCACTACTCGACAACTATGTCGACCAAGCATCGAGTGGCGACTACACAACATTTAACAATAGCGGCCTGACTATCTACGTCTACGGCACGAATGCAGCCTGGGTAAGTGGCGGTATCTTGCATACCATCCAAGGCAATGCGGCACTTACGACTGAGCAAATCCAGCGTATCGCTACAAGCATGTAATAGCGCCCACCTCAACCTCTGTTGTGATACAATATACTAGATGACAGTTCGTACTCGTTTTGCACCAAGCCCAACTGGCTATTTGCATGTTGGTGGTATTCGTACCGCTCTTTTTGCGTTTCTCGTAGCGCGCCAGCATGATGGTACTTTTGTGCTGCGACTGGAAGATACCGACAAAGTACGTGAAGTACAGGGAAGTGCTGAACATCTCATTGCCAGCCTAAAATCACTCGGCCTAGAGTACGATGAAGGTCCGGATATCGGTGGCGACTTCGGACCATACAAACAATCCGAGCGCCTTGATATTTATAAAAACTGGGCACAAAAACTGATCGATCAGGGCAGGGCATATGCCGACCCTTACACCCCAGAAGAAATCCAGACATTCCGCGAACAAGCCCAGGCCGAGAAGCGAGCTTTTCGCTACCGTGACCACCGGCCAGAAAATCCACCTATCTGGGATGGTACGACGCCACTTCGCTTCAAATCAGAGCCAAAAAGCTACTCATACCATGATGAAATCTTTGGCGATGTTACGACCAGCCCAGAGGTAGTTGACGATTTTATCCTCATCAAGTCCGATGGCTACCCAACCTATAATTTCGCTCATATCGTGGATGACGCTGAGATGCAGATTAGCCATGTCATTCGCGGCCAGGAATTCATCTCAAGCATGCCAAACTACCTGGCACTCTACGAAGCGCTCGGTCTTGAACATCCTATTTTTGCTCATATGCCACACATCATGAACGAGCAGGGGAATAAGAAACTCGGCAAGCGCGACGGCGCCAAAGACGTGCTCGACTACATCCGCGATGGCTACCTGCCAGAAGCACTCGACAGCTTTATCGCAACCCTCGGCTGGAACGACGGCACCGAACAGGAAGTCTTTACGATGAGAGAGCTGATCGACAAATTCAGTCTCGCACGCGTGCAAAAATCTGGCGCTCGCTTCGACGAAAAACGTTTACTTTGGGTGAATGGTCACTTTATTCGCGAGCTCAGTCTGGACGAACTGTACGCACGCGTTGAATTTTTCTGGCCTGAATCTGCCAAGAAAGCGCCAGATGAATACAAAAAACAAGTACTCACTCTCGCCCAAGACCGCCTAAAAACACTCCGAGATCTGCCAGAGCTTACCAGCTACTTCTTCGAGGAGCCGAAAGCAAATCTTGAATTAGTCGATGGCAACAAACAACTTAAAAAACTCACCAGGGAAGAGCAGGCGACCTTGCTTCAGACGGCACATGACGAACTCGCCAAACTCGAAAGCTGGACAAGCAACGCAATTCAAGATTCACTCAACACTCTGCTCGAGATTACTGGCCAAAAACCGGGCATTCTCTTCAGTCTGATCCGTATTGCCACAACCTGGGCGCCATTTAGCCCGCAGCTCAACGACACCCTCGAACTGGTTGGCAAAGAAAAAACACTCCGGCGCCTCCAAAGAAGTATTGACGAAATAGCAAAATTATAGTACAATAGAAATAGTTTTCACATCTCCCAACCTCTATTGAAAGAAGGTGAGAAAATGTTCGTTACAATCGAGGAAAGCCCGTGCTCTATCACTATGTGGTGGACGATCGGTAATGCCAGCCAGCGCGAGATACAGGCAATCAATAATGAGCATCCGGAGATGCTCCATCGGCTTTACGAAACTAGCCCGCAGCTTTATAAGGATTTCAACGAGGATCGACTTCGTATCCTAAATCTCGCAGGAGGGGGCATCAGCCTCGTCCTTCTTGTTATCCTGTGCGGTCACCATGCCCTTAAACTACCCGTATACATTGGCGCCATCCCGGGAACGATCTGGTTTATCATACTCGTGAGCTACGCCACTGGAATGCACGCAGTATCACGGACCAATAAACGCCTAGAAGCAGCGCGCAACTCGCTGAAAGAATCAGGGAAGCTGATCAGTCAGAATTCTTCTAGCCTAAAGGCGCTCATGGCTGCAGTTCAAGGCAACCGAGAGTTACTGGAACGCCATAAGAATGACGTAGATCATTTCCTCCTCGATCCCAACATTCGTCGGGCCGAGGAATTGATTGATGAGAATAACCTCTCACCAGAGAAGATCACTGACCTTCTTAACGGCATCAATGCGAAAGCAGCTACGTTCGCCAAGCAGATCCAGGAGCTAGATCACCCGTATCACAAGCTCGAAGCTCAGCGTAGAGTAGACGAGCAGCTATCGACTGAACTTGATCAGGAAGCCCGGCGGCAAGCCGCCGATCAAGAAGCTGAGCAGCTTACGCATTTACTCGATAATGAACAGTGAAAACACTCAAGCCCCCGGTCCATAGGACCGGGGCGTTTTCTTGCCCATAATGCGAAAGTCAGGCTTTAGGGGGTGGAGTGAGATTTCGAAATCGACACAGAGGAGTAAACCCCTCCTGTAAAATTATGCTACAATAACGCTAGCGCTTATGGATGAAACTCAAAAGAAACCATCACGGCTGAACCGAGGGCGAGCCTTCATAGATCGCCATCGCCTCACTGCCTTAATACTCGCTGGTGCTATCGGCATTGCAGCAATAGCAAACATCGCGCTTGCGCTGCTCGGTCCGGAGCCAGCACCATTTGTACCCGATATTTACGTTAAGCCTCGGCCAAAAGAATATTTTGCACCACTCACGGGACTAAAAGTTGGCACTGAGGATGATCTGACCAAGCCAGTGTACGCAATCATGATCGAAAATAACCTCGAAGGGCGACCACAATCCGGCCTCAAAGATGCAGAAGTTGTCTACGAGGCTATTGCCGAAGGCGGCATCACGCGTTTTATGGCATTTTACCAGCAAAACCGCCCGTCACTGATTGGCCCCGTGCGCAGTATCCGTCCATATGACATCAACTGGGCAGTGCCATACCAAGCCTCACTCGTACATGTCGGCGGCAGCAAGAAAGCACTTGATCAATTAAAGAACAGCAAGTACCGCAATCTTGATCAATTCTTCAATCCTGGTGCTTATTGGCGTACAGCCGATCGCTATCCGCCAGACAATATGTATACAAACTATTCACGCCTCTCAAAACTGAATGCTTCAAAAGGCTACAAAACAGCTCATCCAAAAGGATTTGTCCGTGGCGACGACAAGCCAGCCGCTACTCCTTTAGCGACAAAGATTAATATCCATATTTCATCGTACGACTACGACAGCAGCTATACGTACGACGCCAAGCACAACAACTACGTCCGCTCCATGGGTGGCTCTCTTCATAAAGATCGCGAAAGGGGTGTCATTTCACCAACTGTCGTCATCGCAATGTATGTCAACGAAAAAACCGTCCTGCAATATGGCACACACCGTGAAGAACTAGGTGAAACCGGCAACGGCAAGCTAGTCGTCTTCCAGAACGGAGAGGTGATTAAAGGCACTTGGCATCGAGCACCTATCAACGATCAATACAGCTTTACGGACAGCAGTGGTAAAGAGATCAAACTAGCACGCGGCCAAACATGGCTCACAGCACTACCGAACGGCAGAGGCAGCGCGACATGGACGAAGTAGACAAAAAAAGAAAACAAGCAATCCATAGCAAGCAATCGACAAAAAACAATATCGCTCCAACAATCCACGAATATTGGCCAAAATACCGGAGTCGAATGCTTTTTACACTTGTATCGATGCAGATTATCGGTGTACTCGTCGTCGCTCTCGCACTGCTCATTACTGATATTGCCGACCCTAACGAACTCGGGTTTTGGATTATCCTTGTCGCGATGCTTCTCACTATGATCGGTATCAATAGCCTCCTGTTTGGCATCATCACCGAGCCTCTCAAGCAACTCACGGCAGCTCTAGCCAAAACAGAAGGCGAGACCTCACCACTTCTGCCCCCAAATCCAAACACACCACGGTATCAGAAAAGTGGTCTTCGGCCGCTGCTCCTAAAGATTTATGAGCTGAGTGTCTCGAGCAACGAGGCAGCCGATACGTCCGCCAGTGCCGCGTCTAGTCCCGATACAGCTATTATGGCAGCTCTCGACGAGGCGAATGCGGGTATTGTAATGTTTGATGCAGCCCACAAGATTATCTATAAAAATGCGGCAGCTCCTATTAAAGAAGACAGCGAAAGCGATAGTCGCTTGCAGCTTGAGTTTTATACCGATCAATCACTCGATGCCTGGATAAAAGAATGTGAAGTCTCAGCTGTGCATGCACAGAAAACCTGGTCGCGTATCGCTTCAAAGCCAACAGGAGAAGATGACCGGCATATTTACGATATCGTCGCCACCTACGAAAAGGGAAGTACTATTCCAGTCGTCGTCGTGCTGATGGAAAAGACAAAAGAGTATGCGCCAGAAGATGAGGATCTCAACTTTATCGCGTTTGCCGCTCATGAGCTACGTGGTCCGATTACAGTGATCCGGGGCTATCTCGATACTCTTGGCGATGAACTCGACAGCACGCTCTCTGGCGAACAAAAAGAGTTATTGCAGCGCCTGGTCGTATCGGCAAATCGTCTCTCGGGTTATATTAATAACATCCTGAACTCTTCTCGCTATGACCGTAGGCATCTAAGTGTTCATCTCGTAGAAACAACGCTGAGTAATATCTATGGCATGATCGCTGACGACATGCAGCTACGAGCTTCATCACAGGCACGTATACTGTCTGTCGATATTCCTACCAACTTGCCAACTATTGCAGCCGACCCGACAAGCACATCGGAAGTACTCGGCAACCTTATCGACAACGCAATTAAATACTCAAATGAGGGGGGCACCATACAGGTGAGTGCCGAGCCGCAAGGAAATTTCGTGGAAGTCATCGTAGTCGACCACGGCATTGGTATGCCACCAAACGTCGTGTCAAATCTCTTTCACAAGTTCTATCGCTCACACCGATCGCGCGAGACGGTCGCCGGTACGGGAATAGGTCTATATATTTCAAAAGCTATTGTAGAAAGTCACGGAGGCACCATGGAAGTGCGCAGCGTGGAGGGAAGTGGCTCTACATTTAGCTTCACATTGCCGACCTATGCTAGTGTGGCTGACAAGTTGGCAGCAGCTGGGGGCAACAATCATCCGCTCATCAAGACTCACGGTAGTGCTGGCTGGATTAAAAATCACGGCGAAATCAGAGGATAAGGTATAATTCTCTTATGGCTATCCATTCAATCCTTGTTATCGAAGACGACCGCTTCATCGGCGAGATGTATGTTCGCGCGCTGCGCAAAGTCGGCTATGAAGTCGACTGGATGGTCGACGGCAACGACGGTCTTGTCGCCGCACGCAATAAGCCCTACGACGTCATCTTGCTCGATGTCATGCTCCCAGAGCGACGAGGGTCGGAGATTCTCGATGCGCTGCGTGGCGGAAAAGAAGACTTGATCCCAAATACCAAAGTTGTCGTCCTGACTAATTTTGAGCAAGACGATGAGTCGCGCATGGCAATGGAAAAAAATGCCGACGGATATTTGATCAAGGCGGAAATAACGCCAAAGAAGTTACTCGAAATTATCGAAGAGCTTGATCAGCCGGCATAACAAGCGAATTTACATCGTCTAACAGATATGCTAGAGTAGAAAAAGTCATCACGCCACGGTCCCTTCGTCTAGTGGTTAGGACACTGGGTTCTCATCCCAGCAACACGGGTTCGACTCCCGTAGGGATCACCACATTGAATAATAGAAAATAGACTTACCTCGAACGGTAAGTCTATTTTTATAATATTTGCACCCTTATGAGCTTAGCGATGGAGCGCCTTTAGCCCAATGATCCCTACAACTATCATCATCAGAAATAGGATCTTAAGTAATGAAACCGGCTCAACGCCCGTAATCATTGCGTACAAGATCGTTAGCGTTGCTCCGATACCTACCCAAATAGCATAAGACGTTCCGACAGGTAAAGTACGCATTGCATACGCTAGGCCGATCATGCTCAATACTATTGCTATGAAGAAAATTAATGTCGGCGTTAGTTTTGTAAGTCCCGCTGATTTTCCGAGAGCTGTCGCCCAGACTGCTTCAAGTACGCCTGAGAGTATTAAGATAACCCATGCCATATATAAACCTTTCATGGGACGTCTTTTCGATTTGCCTGGTACGTCCGCACTCGTCAGGGATTTATACTCTTCATGTATGATTATCGCATATTTCGCAGGCCGCTACGCTTCATGTGTCTACCGATGCACTTTCTTCGTCCCTTTACATCTGTTATAATATGTTGTAATGAAGTACAAACGCACCAAAATGCTGGCGACGCTCGGACCAGCGACTAATTCACGTGAGCTCGTATATCAGCTCATCGAGCGAGGCGTCAATGGTTTTCGCCTTAATTTTAGCCATGGCAGCTACGAAGAGCGCGACCAGCAGATCACTTGGATTCGCGAGTGCTCCAAGGAACTGCAAAAGCCAGTGGCGATTCTGCAAGATTTGCAGGGACCAAAAATTCGCCTCGGCGCATTCGATGGCACACATCCTGTCAAAAAAGACGAGGAATGGACACTTGTCTTTGACCAGCCAACCGACATCGATGCCAAGCGCGTCGAAGTACAGTACGATCTGAGCGAGAAGATGCAGTCAGGCGAGCGCCTCTATATCTTTGACGGAAAAATCCGCACCGAAGTCACTCATGTAACCTCGCGCGAAGTAACGATTCGCATTCTCAACGACGGTGTCATTATGCAAAAGAAAGGTATTAATGTACCAGACACCAACTTTGGTGGCGATATTTTAACTCCAAAAGATCTACGCGACATCGACTATGGGGCGGGACAGGACATCGACTATGTCGCCCTCAGCTTTGTGCAGTCGGCAGAAGACATCACAACCTTGCGTCAACTGCTTGTAGAAAAAGGCTCGACTGCGCAGATCATCGCCAAAGTTGAGACAAAAGCAGCGATCGAAGATATCGAGCTGAAGAAGATTGTCGAACAATCTGACGGCGTCATGGTAGCACGCGGCGACCTCGCCGTAGAAGTCAGCCCCGAAGTCGTGCCGGTCATCCAGCGCAAGATCATCTCACTATGCCAGGAGTATGGCAAACTTAGCATCGTCGCCACACAAATGATGGCCAGCATGGTTGACGCGCCAGAACCAACTCGTGCAGAAGTAAGCGACGTCGCGACTGCCGTAATTTCTGGTGCAGACTGTGTCATGCTGAGCGATGAAACGGCAAATGGTAGCTATCCACTCGAGACAGTCACCCACATGAAAAAGGTGATTATGTACACCCAGGAAGCGCTTCCGGTCGACGTGACAAAATCCCACGATGAATCAACCAAGCAAACAGCCATCAGTGCCGCAGCTGTTAGTCTCGCTGGACATATTCATGCTACGGCGATTGTCGCTGAGACAAAGAGCGGCAATACAGCCGTCAGTATTGCATCGCAGCGTCCAGCCATGCCAATCATCTCCGTCACAAGCAATCCGCGCGTCTCACAGCAACTTGCACTTATGTATGCAAACAAAAGCTTCTGCAGGCCAGATGGAGAAAAAGCCGGCTGGGAACTTGCCAAAAATCTTCGCGAATCAGGCTATCTTTCAGAAGGAGATACAATCGTTCTTGTCTCTGGTAAACAACCGGGTCTCATCGGCGGCACCGACACAATTCGTGTCCGTGTCCTAAATTAGCCCGACGCATTTCAGCCTTCGTTCAGTAAATCTTCGTACAGTTACGTTCATATCAATCTAAACAAGGAACAATGAATGAACGTCTTTTCACGAGGAGTCCGAAATGCTTTCAGAAATGGCATCAGGACGTTTTCAATCGTCATCATTTTAGGCATTAGCGTAGGACTAGCACTGGTCATGCTAGTCGCACGCTCGGCCGTTGAAGCAAAAATAAGCTCTGTCAAAAGCAGTATCGGCACGACAATCAGTATCTCGCCAGCTGGCTTTACTCCTGGCAGTAGCGCCAATAACGCGCTCACGACTAATGAACTGGCGAAAGTAACATCACTCGCACATGTTTCGAGCGTCACAGAAAACCTCACTGATCGGCTATCGACCACCGGATCATCAACCCCAAGCTTTGGCTTCGGGCGTAACGGTTCATCCAGCACAGAAAACTCAACCACTAGTCTCAAGTCACCAGTGACACTCGATAGCAATAGCTCAGGACGCCGCATCTTTGTTTCTGGAGGCGAGGGAACAACGGCACCAGCAAACTTTAGTCTGCCGATTTCTTTCCTCGGAACGACCACTCCAAATACGATTAACGGCAGCCCGATTACTATCAAAAGTGGCAAAACTATCGATGGTAGCTCAGACACAAATAACGCACTGATCAGTTCTAGTATGGCTAGTAAAAATAGCCTAAAAGTCGGCTCAACATTCACTGCCTATAAAACAACCCTCACCGTTGCCGGCATTTTTACAAGTGATAGTCAAAGCACAAATGACACGGTAGTTCTTGCACTGCCAAGCCTCCAACGTTTAAGCGGACAGTCTGGTGTTATCACTAGTGCAACGGCGACAGTCGATTCGCTCGATAATCTCTCCTCTGCAACAGCTGCCACAAAAAATGCCCTTGACTCGAGCGCGGATGTCACAAGCTCAGAAGAGCAAGCCAACAATACCGTTGCGCCGCTCAATGGTGTCAAAACCGTCACGCTTTACAGTATGATCGGTGCGCTCATTGCCGGCTCTGTCATTATCCTTCTGACGATGATGATGATCGTTCGCGAGCGTCGTCGCGAGATTGGTGTCATGAAAGCAATTGGCAGCTCAAACCTCAAAACGATGGTGCAGTTTATGACCGAATCAGTGACCCTAACAGCGCTTGGACTGGTCGTTGGCTTAGCCATCGCGGTCACATGCGCCTCACCAATCACTAGCGCGCTTGTCTCAAATAGCACCTCGTCGTCAAGTCAATCATCAGCAGTACCCGGCCAGCCTTCACAGGGCATGCGAGGAGAAGCTGGCACGGGCGGCAGAGGATTCGGTGGCGACTTTGGACGTTTCGCCGGACAAGGTGCAACAAATCTCAAAAATATCCAAGCAACTGTTGGTTGGAGCACACTTGGCTACGGTATCCTAGTCGCACTAGTGATTGCCGTTATCGGTAGTGCCGTCCCGGCATACTTTATCAGCAGAATTCGTCCATCGGACGTTATTAGGGCAGAATAGGAGACCATTATGTTACAAGTTACGAATCTACAAAGAACTTTCGGCAGTGGCGACACAAAGGTTGAAGCAGTCAAAGATATCTCATTTACAGTTGGTGATGGTGAGTTTGTATCGATCATAGGCAAGAGTGGCAGCGGGAAGTCGACCTTACTAGGCCTCCTTGGCGCGCTCGATAAACCGACCGATGGCTCCATCATCGTAGGAGAAAAAGACATCACAAAGCTACACGACAGTGCACTGATTCGCTACCGCTCAAAAAAGATTGGCTTCGTATTCCAAAACTATAATTTAATTCCAAATCTCACCGCACTCGAAAACGTCATGCTATCTATGGAGTTTGCTGGAGTTAGCAAGCAAGAACGCAAAAGTCGAGCAGGCGAATTACTCGATCAGGTTGGCATCGAAGGAATCAAGCAAGATAGAAAGCCAGGCAAACTAAGTGGCGGAGAGCAGCAGCGTGTCTCAATCGCTCGCGCACTCGCCAACAAGCCTTCACTCATCCTTGCCGATGAACCGACAGGCAACCTCGACAGTCAAACTGGAGAAATGATCTTCAATCTTCTGCACGATCTTTCACGAAGCGAAAATACAACCATTGTCGTCGTCACACACGACCTCGACATCGCAGGACGGACCGACGCAACTTTCCGCCTTGCTGATGGTAAGCTCAAAAACAAAAATAAGCGGCGCTAAGAAACTAGTCGTAGCGGTAGAGAAGTAGCGGTCTGGTTCTTCCACACATAAGCCTCTTCATCCGCAGTCATATTCACAGATCGGCCGCCATCAGTTACTTCCAAGTAGCGCTCGATACGGCCGATTTGGAGCATATGCGAGGCAGGATTCAATAGACTGGCGTGAATACCCCCGCGCACATGCTTCGTCAATATATGTGGATGTCCTTCAAATCGCTGCTTCCAAACTTCAGGCCACGACATACCATCATGCCCATACAAGACCACATGCCCGCGAGCATCACGCGGCAACAGCTGATTTGCCTCAGCCCCAGCAGCAAGTGCTGGCATTGCGCCAACAATCGAACCCAGCACAAAATTAGGTTCGCCCGATAGGGTTGATACGATACTGCCACCATGTCCTTGGCGTATCATACTCAGTAGTGCAAGTGAGCCAAGCCCAACCTCGGTACCCATCCATGTCAAGAACCGTGGAATATCTTTAACCTCTAGTTTGTCCGGTACACACGGTGCTTTTATATCCATATAGGCAAGCTCAAGTCCATATGCCTTAGCGTAGATATGCTGGCGCAAGGCCTTCATCGCCGCCCGTGAGTCACCGATCACATATTGCCTACGAGGAAGTTCATAGTTCTTTGTTAGTTGATCAATAATTAGCTCCTCAGATTGTGCAGTCTTCGCAAGTGAAGTCTTTTGCGCCGTCAAGAATGTCTCTGGAAGCGACAGTAATCTGTCGACGTATGGTAAATGTTGATTGCCCGAATGTTCAGCACCAATCCGTATTACAGGCGTACCGGTCCGTTCGACAACCCTATGAGCGCGCGGGCGCACATAGCCATCATTATCTGTCGTCCAGGCCGCCCCATCAGTAACAACAAGATCTACATCCGTTTCATCAGGCAAGTCCAATCGAATATCACGCCAGATACTATCGTTTGTCCGAACTACCAGCACAACTTCACGACCAAATTTTGTTGCACGCTCATCGACGACTCGTATTTCATCGACATCAAGTCCATCGAAGAAGGGAGCTTCTTCATATCGTCCATCATCCACTTCGACATCGCGCCATACAGCACCGGCACGCCGCTCTAAAACCTCATTTGAGGGAAGTACCTTTTCAAACGTGTCACGAATCTGTTTCATGTTTGTCCCTTGGTAGTCCTTAGTGTCCTCAGCATACGCCCGCCGCTGCAGAAAAACAATAGCTTTTTAGATACATTTCGGGCATAATGAAGAAAAAGTGAAATAGGGGGCAATATCTCACCATTACCACTGACACGGTTTTGGCACCGACGTATTACCGAAGCGGCCATGGTCGTTGCGGCGATTGTTGTTGTACTTTATTTTTTGCCATACCTTGATAGCCTTGGACCGATCTCAAAATCGCTCATCATACCTGATTGGGGGGCGATCCTTGCGGCCGTAACTTTTAGCTTCGGATTTCTCAGTTATTTATTTGCCCCACGAAAGTACATCTTTCCGACAGCCTTGAGTGTCTATTTATTGCTTGGCGCTACCACCGCAGAGCTCATCTTTGCCACGGGTGGTACACACTCATCATTTGTAGGCTTGTGGCTTGCTGTTGCAGTATTTGCCAGTGTATTTGGCTGGTGGGGAGTTGCACCTCTCGCGCTGATTACGCTTGGGTACGATGCCTATCTCTTTATAGAGAAACATCCGTCACTTGTCAGCCTACTCCTTGCGCTCATCATTGGCTTGGCTCCTCTCGTTGTTAGCTATATCATTTTTCACATCAAGGCCAAAGGGCCAAACGAAGACAAAGCCTTCAACGACCTTGCAAGCGAGCTAAGCCAGGTCAGCAACAAGTCAGATGTCGTTATTAACGCCATTGGAGACGGGGTAATCGCGCTCAATTCCAAGGGTGTGATCGAGCTCATTAATCCAGCAGCGCAACATATCATTGGATGGGGCACCTCCGATGCGGTCGGCCTTGACTACAAATCCGTACTCAAACTCAGCGACAAAGAAGATAAGCCACTCACTACAGCTAACGATCCTATAGAACACGTACTGGGCGTCAATAGCGAAATCCACACAAAAGAGTTTTTCGTCACAACGGGGGGCGGGAAGCGGCTATTACTCTCACTCGTAGTGTCACCGATCGGGCAGCCGGGCGAGGGTGTTATTGTGGTATTCCAAGATATTACGCGTGAATCAGCCGAAGAACGCGAGCAGGCTGAATTTATATCGACAGCCAGCCATGAGATGCGCACGCCAGTCGCAAGTATCGAAGGCTACTTGGGTCTAGCCCTTAATCCAAACACCGCTCAGATAGACGAGAAAGCGCGCGACTTCATAGAGAAGGCGCACGCCTCCGCCCAGCACCTTGGCCGACTCTTCCAGGACCTGCTCGATGTGTCAAAAGCAGAAGATGGCCGCCTGTCGAATCACCCTGGCGTCGTAGACGTTGTTGATTATATCGGAGACATCGCTGAAGGCCTAAGGCCAAAAGCACAAGAAAAGGGCCTTACGCTTCTCTATAAGCCCGCTCCGGACGGCAATGACAAAGGTGACAGCCGTATCATCTCGCCAGTGTATTATGCCAATGTTGACAACGACCACTTGCGCGAAGTAGTCGCCAATCTCGTTGAAAATGCCATCAAATACACGCTAAAGGGCGATGTAGTCGTGGACGTGACAGGCGACGAAGAGCATGTCACGATAAGCATCAAGGACAGTGGTATTGGCATCGCCCCTGAAGACATGCCTCACTTGTTCCAAAAGTTCTACCGTGTCGACAACTCTGCTACACGTGAAATCGGCGGCACCGGCCTCGGCCTCTATCTATGCCGTCGACTAGCGGAAGTAATGGGTGGACGCATCTGGCTTGATAGCGAATTTGGAAAGGGAAGTACGTTCTATCTGGAACTCCCACGCCTTGCTCAAGAAGAAGCAATGCATATGATTGATGCCCAGGGTGACATCTCGCCTGAATCAATGATCACTAACGAACACGGAACTATACTTGCAGACCCAACTCAAGGAATAACCGATACTGCCGACTCTGTCACGGAAGATATCAGCTCGATGCCACCAGTTCAAGTGGCGCAGGCAGCTCCCGCACAAGCACCGCCCGTCCAGATACCTATTTCTGTGCCTGAAATTACCATCCCCACGCCCGTCGCACCACAGCCACCTATGGCAGCACCTGTCGTCCAACAGCCAGCACCGGCACCTGTAGCCCCACCGACACTTGCGGCTATTGAGCAAAATCCCGCGTCATATCTTCCGCCAACACCAGCTGCACGATCAGCGAGTATCCAAATTCCAACTCGCCAAAATCCACAGAATCAAGATCAACCAAAAATCTAGTATTTTTAAAAGTGCTTATGGTACACTAGGGGTAACATGACTAAAATATTACTGGTCGAAGATGATAAAAGTCTTCGTGAGATTTACGGAGTTCGATTGCTTGCTGAAGGCTACGATATTGTATCGGCGGGCGATGGGGAAGAAGCGCTGGCTATGGCTATCAAGGACCGTCCTGCTCTCATCGTCTCAGATGTTATGATGCCAAAGATTTCCGGCTTCGATATGCTCGATATCTTGCGTTCGACCACCGAGACAAAAGACATTAAAGTCATTATGATGACCGCTCTTTCGTCTGAAGACCAACGAAAACGAGGCGAGCAGCTCGGCGCCGATCGTTATCTCGTAAAGTCTCAGGTAGGCATCGAGGATGTCGTTCGTGCTGTTCACGAAGTACTTGGTGATTCACCGGTTCCAAGCTCTACACCATTTGGATCATCATCTCCAGTACCAGCTACACCTGCTCCGGCACCACAAGCATCAGGCATTGCCGCTGGCGCTCGTCCAGCAGCACCGACAGCACCAGCACCGCGTCCAGCAGCTCCCGCAAGCCCTGCTGCCGCACAACCTCAGCCAACCACAGGGTTGCCACAGCCGACTGCGCCATTCTCGACCCCACGTCCAGGGAGCGGCAATAGTCTTGCCGATCGCGTCATTCAGCCGATATCTCAATCAGATCCGGATGCAACACCAGTTGCAGACCTTATTGCAAAAGAACTTTCCGGTGACACTAACCCACCAGCGCCTTTTGCGGCACCTGCAGCTCCGGTCCCATCGATGCCTCAGACTCAGACTCCGGTCGCCCCACAACAGCCAGCACCAGCACCGGCTCCAACCCCTACACCTATAGCGACTCCACCTCAGACACCCGCGCCGACTCCATCACCACAGCCAAGCAATCCTAATCCGCTTCCACCACTCACGCCTCCGCAACCACCAGCGGCCTAATTCTTTTAGCTTGCTCTGTTATACTCGTATCTAGATGACCGATACTGAATCTACTCGACTCAATAAATTCCTCGCACTTGAGCTTGGCATTTCTCGCCGCGCCGCCGACGAACTCATTGAGAAGGGGAAAGTTACCATTGATGACGCCATCGCCACCTTGGGTGCCCGCATCGCCCCCGATACAGTTGTCAAAGTAAATGGCAACATCGTAAAAAAAGATGCGGCTTTCGTCTATTTGGTACTCAACAAACCTGCAGGTTACGTCTGCTCACGTCGTGCCCAAGGTGATAGCCCGACAATCTACACATTACTGCCAAACAAATACCATGCCCTTAAACCTGTCGGACGTCTCGACAAGGATTCTTCAGGCCTTATTCTCCTCACAAATGATGGTGATTTCGCTCATCAGATGACTCATCCCAGCTTCCATAAAACGAAACTTTACGAGGTACGTGTCGACAAGCCGATTGAACCACTCCACCAACAGATGATCTCAGACTACGGCGTAGCTCTTGAAGATGGCGTCAGTAAGTTTGAGCTAGAGCGTCTCGACGACTCCCGCACCTCATGGCGCATTACCATGTCGGAAGGCCGCAATCGCCAGATTCGCCGTACCTTTGCTGCGCTTGGCTACACAGTTACCGCTCTTCATCGTACGAACTTTGGATATTATTCACTTGGTGATATAAAGCGCGGAGAATATACTGAAGTCAATATTCAGTAGGTGATATAGAAATGAAAGAGGCGCCGAGTCCCTGGAATCCCAGGAATTCGGCGCCTTCTGCCTTTCACTCGACAATCGCTCTGATGCCCCAGTGGTCACTTGGACCGGAGCGAACGATCGTAAACTCATCGACTATTGTAGCCGACTCGTCATACAGCAGGTGATCCAGCTGAGCACCGAGCTTGACGCCGGTCTTCATCATGAGCGGCCGAGTCATTCGATGCTTTTCATCAGCATCGACATAGCCCCCGACCGTAGTCAAATAGCCGAGCACTGGGTTGTCCGGCGACGTCATGTCGCGCAAACGCCTCGCCAGACTCACCAGACGACCGACCTTGCGCCGTACCTTCTGAAGAAAGCTCGTCGACTCGGGAAACTGCCGCAGTACATCCGGATCGATCTCCAGCCTCGACACCATCGAGATGAGGAAGCTAATCGGCCAGAAGTTCAGAGCACGGCCAAGCAGGCCGTCGTGATGGTCAGAGTTGAAGTCTCCGACCATCACAGGGCGACGATCATGTTGCGCATCCAGCAAGCCAAACAGCTCCTGGATCTGCAGCGTCCGGCGTTCGATCGTACGGTCATCAAGATGAACGCACAGAATCGTACGCTCCGGCGTAACTACCAGTGGAAAGTTACGACCACCAGCACGAAGTACATCGACGTACGCTTCGAGTTCGGTACGTACGAGCACAATGTAGCCGTGCGTGTCACCGCGCCCGTCTTCGTCCTCATAGGGAACGATCCACCAGTGATATTCATTGCCGAATGCTCGCTCGATCGTTTCCTTGAGCCGAACTTCATCGGCCGAAGCCGAATAGCCTTCGATCAGAAAAACGACGCCGGCATCCTGAGCAAGGACCACGTCCTGCATGTCCTGGTCGAAGATACGATCTTCGATGTTGTGCGAATAAATCGCATAGCCGGCCATGTGCTGGCTCCTGTCTGTAGAGTGATGTGAAAGAACTTTGGATATTTTAATATTTTCAATATAGTTTGTCAATACACCCTACATCTGTTATAATGTATTGAAATATGGCATCAAAACTACCTACCGTTGCTATCATTGGTCAAGCGAACGTCGGCAAGAGTTCGCTTTTTAATCGTATGGTCCGAGCTCAGCAGGCTATTGTGGCTCGCGAAGCCGGCACGACACGAGACAATGTCCTTGGGAAGGTAGAGTTCCATGGCAAGCAATTTTGGCTTGTCGATACGGCCGGTCTCAAAGATCCAAATGACGAATTTGAAGCCTCAATCCAAGAGCAAATCACCGAAGCCGCCGATGCAGCCGATATCATTCTTGTCGTTGTCGATAGTTCGCAATACGTTTCCGACGACGACCGATTTGTCGCTAAGAAAGCCTTAAAGAGCAAGAAGCCAGTCATCCTAGTCACCAACAAGGCCGACTTAAAGGGCGCATTGCCAGACGATGAATTCCGCCGTCTCGGTGTAAAGACAATTATCCGCACTTCAGCCGAGCACAATTCTGGCGTTGTCGATGTCCTCAATGAAATCGTAGAGATTATTCCAAAAGCGACTGAGACAGAAGACGACGATATACTCAGAATTGCCCTGATTGGTCGTCCGAATGTCGGCAAAAGCCATCTCTTCAATACGCTCGCTGGTAAGCAACAGGCAATCGTGGCCAATATCGCCGGTACCACCCGTGACGTAAACCGTGTACCGCTCAAGTATCATGGCCGATCAATCGAACTACTCGACACCGCAGGCATTCGCCGCCAAGGCAAGCAAGAAGTTGGCATTGAAAAATTCAGCGTACTTCGTACCCTCCAGGCCATTGAAGAATCTGATATCTGTCTGCTTCTGATGGATGTCAACGAACTAAGCACACAGCTTGATCAACGGCTTGCCGGGATTATTTCCGAGGCAGGGAAGGGCATGATTATCGTTGTCAGCAAGTGGGACAGCCTGGAAAATAAAGAAGACGAAGATGGCAAAGCCACTTCTGATTACATTGCCCGCAAAATCAGCTACGATTTCAAGTTTACCCCATGGGCTCCGCTTATCTTCACAAGCTCAGTCACCGGACAGAACGTCAGCAAAATCTTTGAACTTGTGACCTCAATCGACAAACGTCGGAAACAAGAGACAAAGACCCGTGTCCTCAATGACCTCCTGCAAAAAGCCCTCATTAAACACCCGCCAGCTGGTCTGAAAAACACCTATCCAAAGTTGCGCTATATGGTACACACGGACACCAATCCACCATGGTTTGTCATCTATGGTTCAAACCTAAAGTTCCTTCACTGGAGCTACAAACGCTACCTCGAGCGTATCCTGCGCGAAACCTACGACTACAGTGGTACGCCGATCAAATTCAGCTACCGCGACGAGAAACAGATCAAAGCGAATAAAGAACGTGTCGCCAAAGGCCTCGAGCCAGTTACAAAAGCTTACAAAAAAGCAAAAGACGCCGAAGCGTCCGAAAAGTAAGTAATCCTCAAAAAAGGAAGAACCCCGTGCCTCGACCGAGAACACGGGGTTCTTCTAGGTCGAGACCGGGGTTATGCAGCACCATCGGGATCCGACGGGTTGTTGAAGATGCTGAGTCCAGCATCTTGAGTATGCGACGGCTGCGGCGCCTCGTCTCCCTTCAGGAAGTCGGGAACGTCGAGGTCATCGTTTACCTCCACTTTACCGGGCATGCCGGGTTCAGCCATGAGCTCATCCCAGCCCGGGACTGCGACAGGCATCGCCAGATGCGCCTTGATGTTACGCGATCCATCGATCACCATGTCACCGAGCTTGCCGACCGCGTGGCCGGTGAAGCTAATGGCGTGGCCTGATGCCTGAGTGCCGGTGAAGAACACCTTCCAGGTAGTCGCCAGCGTCAGCAGTGCGATGATGCCCGCCGCCAGTGCCAGCTTCAGCAGCTGATCCTGCAGCAGGTACGCCACCACCAGTACCGCGGCTACACCGAAGGCCATTCTCTGATACTTGTTCATGATCTCTCCTTTGGGGAAGGAGCTCCCAGACTCTCTGGAAGCAAAAGGCACGAACGTTTATATATTAACATATTTCGCTATAAAAAGCAATAGTTTATACTATTTAACAGATATGAAACTAATCGTTGGACTGGGAAACCCAGAAACTCGCTACGACAACACTCGCCACAACATCGGCTTTATGGCGCTTGATTCGTTTACCCAGAAACATGGCATATCGTTTAGCCTGCAAAAGAAATTCAAAGCAGAGATTGCCGAAACAAGCATCCAGGGAGAAAAGGTGCTGCTACTCAAGCCGCATACCTACTACAATCTCAGCGGTGAATCAGTACGTGCAGCAGCAGACTTCTACAAGATAGCTCCAGAAGACATATTGCTTATTCACGATGAGCTCATGCTGCCATTTGGCACGATCCGTACTCGACTGGGCGGTCGGGACGCAGGAAACAATGGCATTAAGTCAATCAATCAACACATGGGCGAACAGACAGCCCGGATTCGATTTGGCGTCTCTAATAGCACACGCGAACATATTGATGACGTAAATTTCGTACTTGGCAAGCTAAGCAAAGAAGAGCAGGCGGCCGTGCCAGAGCTTCTCGATCTTGTAGGGACACTTATCGAACGTTTTGCCGCGGGCGACTTCGAGACCACAACCCACCGCTAGTACGCGTGCTTCAGTACTGCTTTAATCAATCCGATTAGGCTACACGAGTGACGAAGAACATGGTGATGAGACCCAGAATAGTCAGTGCGATCGTCACATACGACGAATGCTTCGAATGTGCCTCTGGCAGAATCTCGCTTGCTGCTATATAGAGCAAGAATCCGGCAAAGAATCCGAGGTAGAGTACGAGCAAATTATCAGGAAGATGGAAGAGAAGCGTCGAAGCCGCACCGAGCACCGGCGCTAATGCATCAAGTACCAGCATGATCCTCGAATGCTTTTTGCTATTCTTGTTCATCAGCATGAGATTGACGGTATTGAGGCCGTCTGAGAAATCATGAGCTACCACGGCAATCGCTACCGCAACACCAATCGTTTCGCCAGCCTGAAAACCAAGACCGATCGCCACGCCATCGAGAAAGCTATGACCAATCAATGCAAGCGCCGAAACGATACCAACACTTGGATGATGATGCACCTCATACTCAGATTCTTGCGAATAGTGGATCAATATTGATTTTTCGACGATATGAAACAACATAAAGCCAGCAACCAGCGCCAGCATAGTCCAAATTGTTTCGACATGCGTTTTCTCGACAAGCTCGATAATCTCTGGCAGCAAATCAAACGCTACCACGCCTAGTAATACGCCGGCGGTGTAACCCAGGAAGCGATGCAATTTATCGCGAAACCGCAGCGCTGTTAGTCCACCAAAAAGAGTAGAGATAAATGTCGCGATAGATACAAGAACGGGAACCATTACATCTATTGTAGCAAAGACTTGACGCTAGCGGACGAAAGCGTATGCTAAAAATACAATGAATAGACATCCATTTGAAGCAGCTCAGCGCGGCAGAACAGAATTTTGGGAAAGTCTCAGAGATAAGAACCTTGCAGAGCATGACAAAACAACGGCTCAGATAACACTCTTTCGACCAATCGATGCACTTCGTAAACAACGCGAACTACGCCGCATCAGGAGATTCCTTACCCGTGCTGCCGTTATCATCGACGAAAGTCGCAACCATGATAAAGAAATTGCGGATTTTCATGACACTGAATCCGAGCGCCAGTCTACACGGCACATCACGATTATTCCCGAGCCGGGTTTCATAGCAGCTCGCCAGCCTGAGACTTCTGCATTCGATACGACCTTCTAGGATTGTAAGATGTTGTTATTGATGGTATCGTAGTATAAATTTCGTCGAGCGGCGAAAGCCGTGAGATACTTCCAGCCGACCGCTCCGAAATCGGAGCTTGAGAGACAGGAAAGACCATGAGCGTTGATGAAGAGCTGCTTGCGCGCGAGATCGTCGCGCAAAAACAACGAGAGGCTGACTACGTCGCCGCAGTGAAGGGCGGAAGGCGAGCCATCAGGCTCGTCTCCGCCGAACAGCGTGCCGCCACTGAGCGCATGAACAAGCTCAACTGGCCCGACAGTGAGATCGAGCGCGTCGAAGTCTGGAGATTTCTCCGGCGTTCGACCTCAAAACACATCCGGCTCATCCAGCTGCTCGGCGATCCCTTTACGGGCAACCTGCGTGATGCCTGGCAGTCTGATGCAGGAACGCCGCGATGGCTCGGAGAAGATGGCAGACTCTACGGAGTAAACCTAATGCTCTTCGATAGGTGGGCAAAGCCCGGCATGGCGCCGCTCGCCCCGCTCAACGGATTGCGCTTCGAGCACCACCATGGTCAGGAGCTTCTGGAAGCTCTGCGCAAGCTGGGCACCTGACCTTTCAAGCTCCGAAGCCCCGACAGCAATGTCGGGGCTCGGTTCTTTTTTAGACAAATAAAAAAGCGCTAGGTAAGGGTGGGCATCACCTAGCGCCATTTTACCCTTCAACCCACACCACGGGGTCCCCGAAAATCGTAAGATTTTAAGGGGTCTCGCTGAGAACGAAGCGTCATGCGGTAACTCCACGAGACCGTGCGCCTGAGCGAATCACTACTGGATAGTCGTTCTTTGAAATGGTATCCTCGACTCCGAAGAGCCGGGGGTTAAAGGGGTTAGTATGCAAGCAATGCTGTCTAGCGGCTCTGCAGTGGAGGGTAGAATACTGCGAGAGCACATTGCTCACAATCTAACATAAGTTAGAATAGGGGGTATAAGGTGCGTTTGGTTAAGTCTCGCAGAGTTCTCAACCAATCGTTCACCATATTAGCACGGATTTGACATTAAGTCAATACTTTTCGACAGGTTTTTTATGAAAATCAATACAATTTCCCCAGATAGTGCTGAGTTTCTCCAGATACTGGAAGCTATTGCAAAACCACCGGAAATATTACGCTATATAGGAATTCTTCCCCAACAGAGGCGACCCACTGTTGCCATCGTTGGTACACGCAAGCCAACAGCTTATGGAAAAGAGGTGACGACGCGCCTCGCCCAAGAACTTGCGCTCAAGGGTGTCGCGATCGTCTCTGGGCTTGCGCTCGGCGTTGACGCGCTTGCTCACCGAGCAACGCTAGAGGCCGGCGGCACGACCATTGCCGTGCTCGGTAATGGCTTGCCGCGCATTTATCCGGCCAGCCACCAGGCACTTGCGCAGCAAATCGTAGAGAGCGGAGGCGCCATCCTAAGTGAATACGAGAAGAACGAGGCAGCTCGCCCTCACTATTTTCTCGAGAGAAATCGCCTTGTGGCTGGCTTGGCCGACGCAGTTATCATTACTGAAGCTGCCGCACGTAGCGGCACATTAAATACCGCTATGCATGCTATGGAGCAGGGCAAAGAAATTTTTGTCGTACCGGGCAATATTACAAGTCCCATGAGTATTGGCTGCAATCAGCTCATCAAGCAGGGCGCAACACCGCTCATACATAGTGATGAGGTACTCCAAGTAATCGCCCCAGAACTCCTCAATGCGCCCAGTCATACACATATTGCCGTGCAAGATCCCCTGCAAGCAGCGATTCTCAAGCATATCACCGACGGAATGCGCGATGGTGACACCTTGCAGCAGATAATCGGCTGCTCAGCAACTGACCTATCAACAGCCCTCACTATGCTCGAAATCGCCGGCGCTATCCGGTCGCTCGGTGCAAATCAGTGGACATTACGCTAATATTATGTTTTTATAAATATGCCTGATGCGGACCGTCCGTGTGGCAAAGAGTTTCAGGAGAACCCATGAAAACCGATTCCGACGGCAAGATCTGTCCGTTCTGTCTCGAGAACGGTATGGTGGAGGTGATTGCTGAGACCAGGGATGCGTACCTGATCCAAGCGATCAAGGATGGAAACATCGCACCTGGTCGCTACTTCATCATCCCAAAGGAGCACATCGAGTCGCTCACCAGTCGTCCCGACGACTGGACCCGGCAGGAAAACGAGCTCATTCGATGCGCCTTCACCCATGCACAGGTCGATCCTCAACTGTCCGAACTTATGGGTGTGCGCAGCCCCTGGGATGCGCTCAACACAAGCTGGAATCAGGGCGAGTATGCCGGCCAGCGGGTGTGGCACATCCACCAGTGGATCGTCTTCCGCTACGACAACCTCGGAATCGGCCTTGATGGGCTGATCGAGCAGAAAGGTCATGACAGGAGGCGCATCGCCGAGCTCGAAGCCGAGCTCGTGGAGGTCCGGCGAGGTGCTGGACTTCAGCTCAACGGTCTCTAGCTTTCAAGCATCAGGCGAAGCCCTCTCGTGCAAAGCACGAGAGGGCATTTCGCTTTTTATATGACTAAAGCGTTGGGCGACGAGGAATTGGTGTATGCCGCGTCACAACTCGCTCGGCAACTTCAGCACCGAGGTGCTCTATTTGCTCTTGGCGAGTCATGCTACTCTGCGCCAAGATATCGTAGCTTGGAGCTTTATGTACATAGCCAGGAATAACCATGCTGTCGAGCGCCTTGCGAATTACTGCAATATCTTCCGGAACAAAAGGCTGCTCGCGGGGAATAGGCTTATTAGATTGTTCTTGGGGCATGTCAAATTTATTCATAACAAACTGCGTTATTATAGCTTAAAATTTATATTTTGTCAATACGAGACGATCCGGAGTCGGAATCATATTGAGTAAAGCAATGTCTAGTATGGGCGGCCTATAGCCTCGCGTCAATAGAGAAAATGTTGCATTTTTTTCAAAGTTGCGTAGTATGGACAGTTGTGTTTAGCTATAGGTCGTAACCATGAGCAAGAATCTAGTAATCGTCGAGTCACCAGCCAAAGCCAAGACTATCGAGAAGTACCTCGGTAAGGATTTTCATGTGCTTTCGAGTGTTGGACATATCCGGTCTATTGTGAAAAAAACAAAGGATGGCACGCCACCGATCAATGTAAAAGACGGCTTTAAAACCCAGTACGAAATCGACCCTGAAAAGAAAAAGGTTATTGCCGAGCTCAAAAAAGCAGTAAAAGCTGCAGAAACTGTCTGGCTCGCAACTGATGAAGACCGCGAAGGAGAGGCTATTGCTTGGCATCTTTGTGAAGTTTTGAAACTCGATCCGAAAACAACGAATCGTATCGTATTTCATGAAATCACTAAAGACGCGATTACCGAGGCCATTAAACAGCCTCGTACCGTAGATATGCATGTTGTCGAAGCGCAACAAGCTCGCCAGATTCTCGACCGTATTGTTGGGTTTGAACTTAGCCCGGTCGTCTGGCAGAAAGTCCCAGGCGGCAAAAGTGCCGGACGTGTCCAGAGTCCAGCTGTGCGCTTGCTTGTAGAGCGAGAGCAAGAGATTCAGAAATTTGCAGGCTCGAGCCAATTTAAAGTAATAGCGATCTTCCCGCATGAAGGAAAAGAGATCAAAGCTGAACTCAATCAGCGCTTTGATACTGAAGAAGAAGCTAAGACATTCCTCGAAAGCCTAAAGGATGCCTCGTTTGCTGTTTCAAATGTCAAAAAATCTCCAAGTACGCGCAACCCAAGCGCGCCGTTCACCACATCGACCCTCCAGCAAGAAGCCAATTCGAAGCTCGGCTTTAGCTCACGCGCGACCATGACTGCCGCTCAAAAACTCTACCAAGACGGAAAGATCACCTATATGCGTACCGACAGCGTCAATCTGTCTGGCCAGGCGATCGCCGCTGCAAAAGACTTCATTACCCGCCTATACGGACATGATTACTCGCATGTACGTAAATTTAAGACCAAGAATGCCAGCGCCCAAGAAGCCCACGAAGCAATTCGCCCTACGGATATCACTCGCGAGCAGGTAAGTGGCAACGAATACGACCAGAAGCTGTACGATCTTATCCGCCGCCGAACTCTCGCTAGCCAGATGGCGCCAGCAAAACTTGAAAATACGACCATCACAATCACTATCTCGACTCGCGATGAAGTATTTGAAGCCAAAGGCTCGGTCATTGTATTTGACGGATTCCTGCGCGTATATGGCACATCAAAAGAAGAAATCCTTCCAGATCTTAAAGCAAACGATACACTCAATCTCTATAGCGTCGAAGCTCGCCAGGTGTTTGCGCGGCCACCAGCTCGCTACACCGAAGGTAGCCTCGTCAAGAAACTCGAAGAGCTGGGTATTGGTCGACCAAGCACTTATGCCACTATTATCGACACTATCCAGACTCGTGGCTATGCAGAAAAAGGCGACAGTGAGGGCACGCCACGAGATGTTATCCTCCTATCACTAATCGATGGATCAGTAGATCGTGAAGTCGAGCAGGAGAAAACTGGCTCAGACAAAGGCAAGCTCATACCAACGCCAGCTGGTGAGCTAATCGCTAGCTTCCTCGGTGATCACTTCGAACAAGTTGTTGATTACGACTTTACCGCCAATGTCGAAACAGAACTCGACCAGATTGCCGACGATAAACTGCCGCGCAACAAGATGCTCGAAGCATTTTACGGACCATTCCACAAACTCATTGAACAGTCGGGCGGCATCGATCGTTCAAAGGTCGGCACAAATAGGGAAGTGGGCACCGACCCAAAGACTGGCAAGCCAATCTTTGCACGCTTCGGTCGCTTTGGTCCTATGCTCCAGCTTGGCTCACAAGAAGATGAAGAAAAACCTCAGTTTGCACCACTGCCAAAGGGCGCAAAACTCGAAACAGTCACCCTCGAGCAAGCTCTCGAAGCTTTTAAACTGCCACGACTCGTCGGCCAGACTGCAGATGGCCAGGATATCCGTGCCAACATTGGTCGCTTTGGCCCATTTATTCAGATCGGCACTAAGACAAAGACCACTAAACCACTCTATGTCAGCCTAAAAGAAGACGATCCGCACGATATTACACTCGAGAAAGCACTTGAACTATACGCAGAAAAATTAAAGGCTGAAGCAGAGAA
>JBKGVB010000034.1:0-16118 GCA_046462475.1 Saccharimonadales bacterium (SeqCode)
AAACGCTACAAAGAAGAAGTATTGCAACATCTCTGGCATGGCAAAAATATTGTCGAAGTACTCGACCTTACGATTGCTGATGCAGTAACTTTCTTTGAAAATCCAGCGGTGACAAAACAGCTTCAGGCGCTTTTTGATGTCGGACTAGAATATCTTACACTAGGACAGCCACTAAGCACGCTATCAGGTGGCGAATGCCAACGAGTAAAACTAGCTAGTGAACTTCATAAATCGGGCAGCATATACGTACTCGATGAGCCGACTACTGGACTCCATATGTCTGACATTTCACGGTTACTCGATATACTAAACAGGCTTGTCGATACCGGCAATACAGTAATCGCCATAGAACACAATCTTGATGTTATCCGCCAGGCCGACTGGATTATTGACATCGGACCCGAAGCCGGACAGGCCGGTGGCCGTATCGTATTTTCTGGCGTACCAAAAGATCTACAAAGCGCAGCTGACTCAATCACCCGTCAATTCATATAAAGATACTACGCCGTCTTAAGTAACCCTATTGTAAAAATATTGTGGTCGCCTAAATGTCAGAGTAGGAGTAGAATGAAATCACAATATAACGGAGGGGTGTGATGGAGATAAATTTTATAGCAGTCATCGCAGCAACGATTGCAATGTTTGCGGTCGGTGCATTTTGGTACATGGTACCGTTCGCTAAAGCATGGGGCGAGATGCATGGTTTCAACAAATTGAGCAAAGAACGCCAAAAAGAAATGCAAGCTCAGATGGGCCCATTCTATGGCATACAAATTGTCGTAACGCTTATATCAGCATGGATGCTGGCATACTTCCTTGCTTCGCAACCCAGCGTTGCCTGGTATACGATTGCGTTCTTTCTATGGCTTGGTTTTATCTTACCAACCACCGTATCAAATATTATCTTCGGTGGCACTGAAAGCAAATGGCTCCTAAGGAAGATTGCCATTTCGGTCGGTGGCTCGCTCGTATGCACACTTGTTGGCGCATGGGTGATCAGTCTCTTCTAATCTAGAAATCTTCTTCAGGGTTATCGGAAGATTTTTTGCCCCAACGCCATTTCGGCGAGGGGCTTGTCTGTATACTCACAAGAACAAGGCTAGCAATAGCAAATCCAACAATAAGAAAGAAGTGAACGAGTTCACCGATAGTTGGCTGCGCCTGCTTGGCTGGCAGAGCCGTAGCCGCTACGACCACAATAGCCGCCTGCAATACAAGAAATAACCACCCTTGCCATGTGACAGGAATCCATCCGTATCCATATCGCCTTCGCTTCATAAGGTATTTCTTTCGTTCATCACTCATAGACTTAGTATACCCCTTCCTAAGGGAGTATAATAGAAGTACGCAGTCGTTAAATGAAAGGAGGCAATCATGCCATACACATCAATTAACGAACTCCCAGAGAGTGTGAAACATGTGCTACCAAAGCACGCTCAAGATATCTACAAAGAGGCATTTAATAATGCGTACCAAGAGTATGCCGATCCAAGTCAACGGCGAGGCAAAGAAGATCGCGAGCAGACCGCCCATAAAGTGGCCTGGAGTGCGGTTAAAAAAGCTGGCTACCAGAAAGGTGACGACGACAACTGGCATAAAACCACCTAGCAGACTATAAGATTTTTACTTTTATGTGAAGTTTTTCGCATACAGCCCCAACCCTTCTTAGATATAGTGGAATTGCTATAGGGGAACCACATAGCGAGGAGGGTTGTTATGGCTAGTATGATACAAACAATTGATCGATTCGCCTTGGGTACGGACGTCACCGCCAGCCATAGTCGTGTATATACCCTTGTCAGTTTAGGCGCTGCGGCGCTTCTTGTTTTGGTGCTTATTTTTGCCCTGAATCAAATCGGCACCAGGCAACATGCTTCATCGATGAATCACATACAATCGCAACAATCATTGCCATATCCCGCCAAGCCATCCCCTACTCCAGCCGCTTCAAATCAGACTATCACCGAGATTCACCAGTCAACTAGCAGTTCATCGCCACATTCAGCACCAACAACATCAGCACGGGTGGAAGTAAATGGGAAAAATGTGCCTTTACCTTCAAGTGGAAACGGCACTGTTCATAAAGACGTTACCTCCAGCGATGGCAGCAAAGCATCGGTTGATGTCATGGTCCATTCCAGCTCCTCTTCCGATTCCTCGACCTTTAATCTCAATATTAATAGCGATCAGTCATCATCCGTAAATAAATCAGGGTAGTACCACGAATAGGATTGGTCACTCGATCAAGGCGACCGACATTGTCTTGATCGGGTGAACACCCGAAAAAAGATATCATTAATCAAAAAAGGAGGAATAAAACCATGAACATAAAACGAATTGTTAGTGCGGGTGTTGCCTCGCTTGGACTCGTTGCAGGTATTGGTATGGCATCAGGCGCAGCGTCTGGTACCAATAGTGGCACAGGGCCAGACTCAACAAACGTCGTAAAGAATGGCACATATACACATGTCACTATGAGAAACAATAACAACGTAAGCGCCAATAACTCGAATGACCAAACGGCATATTCGGGTGACGCTGGTGTTTTTCATAACACAACTGGCGGCTCCGCCCGAAGCGGCTCTGCCTCCAATGCAAATAGCCTTCACGCGAGTGTGGCTGTAAACAATACTGCAAGCCATACGTCATGGTCTGCTATGCCATCAACGACAAGTAGCAGTGGATCTAATTCCAACACTGGTCCAGACTCAAGGAATATTGTAAAGAACACTACAAGCACTAATGTAGATGTTACAAACAATAATACTTTGACAGTTACCAACACAAACTCGCAGACAGCTACGAGCGGTGATGCAAAGGTTGCCGGCAATACCACTGGCGGCTCGGCAACATCAGGTAACGCTTCAAACTCAAACTCAACTTCACTCAACTTTAGCGTTTCTAACTAATTATGGTTGTAAGGTGAGCTTGATAGGCATGCGGGAGAGGAGGACCGCTCTCCCGCATCGCTCGGTAACGTAACACGTGCAAGGAGGGAAGTATGCGTGCATCTAGACAGTCCATCAAGTCAGCGCTACTTATGACTGGAGCAGCGGTAATTGTACTTGGTAATCCGCTTATTGTCTCAGCGGATGATATATCAACAACTAGCAGTGCCCCGGCCACAACCACAACGACGCCCACGACATCGAGCACGTCCTCTCCATCAACAACGACGCAACCGTCGACCACTTCCCTTGACCCTTCGACGAGTACGAAAACTCCGACAAGCACATCCCCCTCATCCTCAACCCCTACTACCACGATTTCTCCTACGTCAACTGCACCAAAGACAACTTACACGTACGACTCAACGACTGGACATTGGAATTCCAGTAGTTGGACCTACGATCCGACCTCTGCCACGTACCAACCTACAGTGACTCCAGTCGCACCATCGCCAACCAGCGGAACAACTGGCACACAAAGTACCCTTGATGGCGTAACTAGCACCGCGGTTGCCAATGCCCTCAATACTGCAGCCACCAGCGGTGATGCGTCGGTGCTCAAAAATACCACGGCAGGTAGTGCTACCTCGGGCGATGCAACAAGTGCCGCAACAATCATTAATACTATGAACTCATCCCTCACAAGCAGCTCCAATCAGCAAGCTGCAACGTTTGTGAAAAATATTATGGGCGACGTAAATGGGGACATCCTCCTTCAGCCAATGCTCCTTAGGGCTATGCTCGAAGCTAATGCACAACCATCAACAACGACAACCATGAATGCAACAACAAATACAGGAGCTACTAATAATGTGACATTGGGCGCTACGAGCGGGAACGCAACAGTCTCGGGTAATACGGATGCTGGCAATGCAACAAGTGGTAATGCCAATACCGTTGCCGATGTCGTCAATGTCGTCAACTCAATGATTGCGGCCAATAAATCGTTTATTGGTACGATTAATATTTATGGAAACCTCAATGGCGATATATTGATCGCACCTGATTTTATTCCTCAACTTTTAGCTTCCAATGCCAGCAGCAACCTACCAAAACCTGTCGGCACAGCCTCAGCAACTTCGAACAATACCCAGTCAATCGTCAATAACATCGCACTGGCCGCTAAGACCGGCCAGAGTGTCGTATCGGGCAATACAAGTGCTGGCAATGCCACAAGTGGAACTGCGACCACCAATACCGTGATATTCAATTTAACAGGCCATGATATTGTAGCGAGCAATAGTCTGCTTGTCTTTATAAATGTGCTCGGTAAATGGGTTGGCGTGATCGTCGATGCGCCCACGGGCACTACGGCGGCGGCACTGGGAAGCGGCGTTACCACCAATTCGGTACAGCCTAATCTCGTGGTTAATGCAACGAATACCACCCAGCTAACTAATAACCTCGATCTATCATCACAGTCGGGCAATGCGACAGTATCAGGCAACACTAAAGCCGGCAATGCCACAAGTGGCAATGCAACTGCCAGCGCCAATATTGCTAATATCGCTAATACTACAATCGGCACAAGTGGCTGGTTTGGCATTCTATTCATCAACGTATTCGGCAGCTGGCTTGGTAGCTTTGGCATCGATACGGCAGCCGGTAATCCAATCATCACTAGACCTGCCCCGGGCAGTAAAACAGTCGTGCCGCACGTGATAGACTTTATTCCGCGCAGCTCATCAAAGCAAGCACCGGCGACAATTATCCAGAATGGCGTCGTGACGACCAACCACGGGCAACTGACGTCCTATAAGCCAGCGTCACATTCGTCGACCTCAACGCAGCCACTATCATCAAATACAAGCACTGCACCCGCACCAGCTGCCCCAGAGCGATCAATTAATACATTGCTCCTCATCGGTTCGCTTGTATTGATCGGCGGATCCTTGATCAGACTTCTCAGGGTTTTATAAAGTATACGGCGTAGTATAAAGTGATGTACCGACAATAAGGAGAGGGTAAGAGTAAATGGAGGCGTTTGATACATTCGTTAGACAGTATCCATTTGAGACATTCGCAGAAGGTCAGACCCTTCTATTGAAAGATGATACCCCACATGCCGTATATGTCATAGAGTCTGGCATGATACGCGCTTATACTATTACCCATGATGGAGCAGAGCGACTTGTATCGATGCATGCCACGGGCGACGATATACCAGTTGGCTTTGGGCTCGGCTTGACCCAGACACCGCAGTACTTTTATGAAGCCTACACCAAATGCCGCGTACGGCTCGTACCGCAACCTGCTTTTCGACGCTATTTACGCACTCATCCCGAAGCAATATACGAACGCTATGTTCATACTGAGACACTACTGCTCATAATGTTTTCGAGAATCACCGCACTGGAACAATCCCGTGCAGGCGACAAGATTGCTTTCATGATATTTTCCATGGCGGCTCAATTTGGCGTCCGCTTGCGGCCGTATAAAACTCACCTGCAACTTAGCGTAACTCAACAGGAAATCGCTAATTCCCTCGGATTAACACGGGAAACGACTGGCTCAGAGCTTAAAAAACTCGAGCTTAAGCATCTCATTAGTCACTCCCGAAAGCACTATGTGCTATATATGGAGCGATTGCGTAGTTACCTTGATAAGCGCTCATAGCCTCAATCGGCAGCGGCAATATCATCTTCAAATGTACTCACGCTTGAACGACGCGCACCGTATGCAAGCAATACCCCTATACCGAGCACTACGTATGCGATCAAAATCCAAAGATGACTCATCACATTCATGCCACCAAAATAGACTGCTTGGCGCAACGCATTAAATGCAGCTCCCGTCGGCAAGAGCGGAGCGAGACCATGCCATATGCCCGCGCCCGTCAGTGGCAACGGCACGGGGCCACCAGAAGCTGGCGTGCCCAGAATAACAAAGATCACGATCACAAGCGCCGTACCGAAAACACCAAGCAACGAGACGAGGGCGCTTGCGATAAGACTCACGCTAAATGTGGTCAGTGTCGCTACGCCAACTATCGTCCAGTAATGCACACCGGAAACGGCATCAACACCATGAGCAACAATGCCGCCTACTCCTAGGCTCACGAGGAAAGAGAATAGTGCAAATCCAGCGATACGGATTATAGCGACGCGACGCGAAAATCCACGCTTGCCGCGAACAAGATTTACCGCGACGGCCGCTAAATAGCCACCGAACACCGCAGAGAATGCCACGTAAAAGAGCGTGACACCATTGCGATCATTTGCTGGTAGCGGCGCAGCATCGGTAATTTTTGGTGCACCTACTGGTGATCTGGCAAGTTGCTCTTTACCCGGCTGCTTAGCGAGCGTTTGACGCACTTGCTGCTGATATGATTGATCGAGCTGCGTGAGTGATTCGGTGAGTGGCTGCACGAGGGATTTGCCATTTGCTGAAGCAATAATAATCGCGCCTTGAGGAACGGCAGGCTGATACACGGCGTAGACCTTCTGTGTCTTCAGCTGACTTTCCGCCTCATCTTTACTACCTACGATCACCGCGCGATAGGCATGATTACTTTTTTCTTCCAGCGCGTTGCCGAGCGACCTAGCGGCACTTTCGGTACCAACGATCGCAATCGGAAGCTCGTCTGCCTTAGGAGCATGAAAAGCGCCCAAATAAACACTCGCAAACACGAGCTGCAAGACGCCAACACCAATTAGAGTTAGAGCGGCAAGCATCGCATAATGCTTATCGACAGTTTTGATATACTTCTTGGAAATAGCCGTGAAGAATCGCTTCATATACTTTTATAATAGCACTTCAGTCTCTTCATGGGGTGGCTTTTTACCCCGCCTCTGATAGGATAGAGTATGTGCAACTATCTGATTTTTACTATGAAATACCGGACGAATTAATCGCTGATACGCCGCCACGGGTACGTGGTGAAGCGCGACTATTGGTTCTCAATCGCCAAACGGGCAAGATTACCGATCGTATATATGCCGACTGCGCAGACTACCTTAATCCGGGTGATGTACTCGTGATCAATGACACAAAAGTCATCAAAGCAAGACTGATGACAAAGAAGGCTTCGAATAATGCCGAACGAGAACTTATATTGGTCGAAAAACACGGAAGAACCGATGACTGGCATACTCATAAAGTCATCTATCGCAGGCGTTTGAGTGTCGGCGACATCCTAAAAGTTGGAGGCCATGAGCTGGAGGTCGTAGAAATACTCGGAGACGGCCTTGCGCTCATTAAGAGTGAACATGATTTGCTTGAAATTGCCGATAAGTTTGGCTCCGTTCCCCTTCCGCCATACATGAAACGAGAGGCAACAAAGGACGATATTGACCGCTATCAAACGGTATTTGCAGCTGAAGCAGGTTCGGTTGCTGCTCCAACGGCAAGCTTGAACATGACCAAAGATACGCTCGAAACATTGCAGCAAAAAGGGGTGATCGTAGTGAACGCAACCTTGCACGTCGGACTTGGTACATTTCTGCCAATTCGTGTCGATGACGTCACCAAACACCACATGCATAAAGAATATTTTGAGATTCCAAAAGCCACCATTGAAGCAATTCAAACCGCCAAACAATCCGGCAATCGCATCGTAGCACTTGGTACTACCGTTACGCGCACGCTTGAGTACGCACATCATGAAATCCTCCACCAAGCACCACAGGACCTCAGTGGCGAAGCAGATATTTTTATGTATCCGGGCTACGAGTTTAAGACTATCGATGGCTTACTCACCAACTTCCATATGCCCGAAAGTACTGTTCTCATGCTCACGGCAGCATTTGCCGGCTGGGACAAATTAAAACCTGCATACGAGCACGCCGTAGAAGAAAAGTACAAATTCTTTAGTTACGGCGATTCAATGTTGATACTATAGATAACAGTAGATGAAGATGAAACAATCCCTTACATTTGATATTACCCAGAAATTACCTGGCACACTTGCACGTGCAGGCGTTATTCGTACACCACATGGTGACATTAAAACACCAGCATTTATCGTAGGTGGTACGAAAGCAACCGTAAAAACACTCAACGTCGAACAGGTAAAAGCACTTGGCGGGCAATCGATTCTTGCCAATACCTATCACCTGATGCTTCGCCCAGGTGCGGAGATTGTCGAACAAGCTGGCGGCCTTGGTAAATTTATGAATTACGACGGCCCAACATTCACCGACAGTGGTGGCTTTCAAGTATTTAGCCTGGGCGTCGCATTCGGCAAAGGTATCGACGCAGTTGCGCACACGGAAAAGGGTGACGCAAACCTCGCAAAAAAATCTGCCAATCAGCTTGTAAAAATTACCGAAAAAGGTGCACATTTCCGCTCGCATCTCGATGGCCAAAAACTTCTCATGACACCAGAGTCCAGTATGGAGTTACAGCACAAGATTGGTGCCGATATTCATATGGCGTTTGATGAGTGCCCTGCTCCGCTGGCAGACCATGACTACTTGGTTGAGGCAGTTGACCGTACCCATGCCTGGGCTGAACGCTGTCTGGCGCGCCATGACGAGCTGAATGCCGAACACGAAGAACGCGGTGAACCGCTACAGGCACTTTTCGGCGTCGTGCAGGGCGCACGCAGCGAAGAGCTTCGTAAAAAGTCCGCCAATTTCCTTGGCGAGCGCGATTTTGATGGCTACGGCATCGGCGGCGTGTTCGAGCCGGGTGAAATTAGCAGTGTTGTGCGATGGATCAATGAAACACTACCCGAAGGCAAGCCTCGACATTTGCTCGGTATGGGCGCACAGCCAGCTGATCTTTTCCTTGGCGTTGAATATGGCATCGATACCTTTGACTGCGTCGCACCGACACGCCAGGCTCGCAATGGCTCGCTCTATACATATGACGGTCGCATCAATATCCGCAACCAAAAATTCACGACTGATTTTACGCCGATTGATGCTGAATGCGACTGCTACACATGCAAGAACTACACAAAGGCATATATTAACCATCTCCTAAAATCAGACGAGATGCTCGGCTTAACGCTCGCCAGTATTCACAACGAACGATTTGTAGTCAGCACCGTTGATCGGATTCGCGAATCAATCATCGACGGTAGCTTTTTCGACTTTAAAAAGTCATTCCTTACCCGATATTACAAAGATAAACTACCGACCGGCGTCTCGCTCGAATAATCGCGGAACCTCATACGTATCGACTTTTTCACTTTTCTTGATATATGCGATAAGACGCATTGTCAGTGGCGAAATAGTTACTTCAACAGCCATCTTGATCAAGTAGACAGAGATAATCAGCTGCACAAGGACGCCAAACGGCATCGTCCCAAAGAAAGCCAAGCAAGAAAATATCGTCGTATCAATCGCACTACCGACAGCTGATGAACCGACAATACGCTGCCACAGTCGCTTACCTTTTGACGCGATCTTCATCTTTGCAAGAATGTAGCCGTTCATAAGCTCGCCCACAAATATGGCAGTAATGCTCGCAAAGACTATACGCCAAACGACACCAAGAATATTATCGTAGTCTCCCTGCAACTTCCAATCAGGAGTTGCCGGCAAAATTCCTACGATCCAAAATGTCAGCGAGACGACGAGCAACATCACGATACCCTTGATAAGCAAACTTCTCATGCGACGAAAGCCGTACACTTCGGTGATAATATCGCCAATTACATATGACAGCGGGAAAAGTATCGTACCAGCGTCGAAGACAATATTACCAAATGATACGACCTTTACACTCGCAATATTGCTAACAATAAGTATCATAATAAATGCTGTCGCAAGCCATTCATAAAGAGGAAATCGGGTAACAAGAAGTTGTTTCATATTCTACTAGTATACAGCCATACTACGGTTGTGCGTATAATTTACAGTGTCTTGTACCTTACTGTATCGTTTTTGACGAAATAACAGACTGGAGCAATCTCTCTGCTTATACCGTACTGTTTTATATAGTCACATTCGGGCAGGCCATACAACGTGTCAAAATGATTTGTCGGTGAGATAAAGCGCCAAGAGTCACCGCTTCTCACGGCATACATATGTGCATTTGTACTGCCACAGCCATAACCAAGCAGCACTTGCGATACATCCTTTGTTGCCGCGATCACTTCATAGCGTGACGGTTGTGCATCGGCTACCATGCCAGTACAGTCTTTGGCGGCCTGGTTGGTTAAAAATACGCGAAGTGAATTGATCGCTGGCGACTGGCGCTTGACTGCTTTGCCATTTGAAAAATCATATTCGATAGCACCAAGTGAGATTGACGGTGCCGTATCGCGCGGTTCGCCCGTATAAAATATTTTCACCATCAAGACGCCTGCAATCATGCCCAATAAGACAGCAAAGATGAGAAAGAAATTGTAGGTCTTTATACGATAAAGCAGGGTTTTCTTAGACTGCTTTGCTGCTCGGTGCTTCGTGGCTACTCGTGGTTTCTTTGTTGTCGCCATTATTATCTCCCGCTTGGCTTGTTTCCCTTAGTATATCACCAGCCTGCTCGATTGGTCCGAGTGTCTGCTCCAGGGTCGCGCGCGAGATATCGATTGCCGTACCTGGTGAAACACTCCCACTCAGCAGTAATTTTGCAACAGTATTTTCGACTGTTTTCTGAATAACACGTCGCATTGGACGGGCACCCAATCGAGGATCAAACCCTCGCTCGACAAGCAGCTCTTTGGCATCGTCCGCCACATTGACACTAATATGTTGCAGCGCCAGTGTTTTGTTGACGCCAGCTATCATCAGATCGACAACTTTTAGAAGATTTTCTTTAGAAAGTGGCTGGAAGAGAACTATCTCGTCAAAACGGTTGAGAAATTCCGGACGGAATTGATTAGAAGAAATCAGCTCATCGATAAACTGCTGCTCGAACTGCTCCATTTTGTACCCTCGCGTGACAAGCTCTCGAATTCGATCAGCCCCAGCATTGCTCGTCGCAATAACAATCGCATCGCGAAATGAAACCTCTCTTCCATTAATATCCCGCAAGATTCCCTCATCGAGCAGCTGCAGCAATGTCGTGAGGACTGCTGGATGTGCTTTTTCAATTTCATCGAGCAACACCACCGAGAACGGCTGCTTCATCACCTGCGCCGTCAGGCTCGTAGGGTCGTTCGATCCATCAGCTATCAAACGTGAGACGTCTTCATTACGAACAAATTCGTTGAGATCGAGTCGAATCATCCGATCTTCACCACCAAAGTAGACGTCCGCAAGCGCCTTTGCAAGCTCTGTCTTTCCGACACCTGTGGGACCAAGGAAAAGAAATGTGCCGATTGGTCGATTTTCATTGCGCACCCCTGCCCTTGCCCGACGCAGGGCATCGCTCACCACGTTGACAGCACGCTCTTGATCAATCATCCGCTCATGAATAAGCCGCTCCATATTAAGCAACTTTTCACGATCATCTGTTTCTGAGGCAACGCTGACCTTTATATTCATTGTCTGCTCGATTGCTTGCTGGACCGAATTGATCGTCACGAGACCATTCTCGCTATAATTTGCAGCAGACTCGAGCAGCTTCAGTGCCTGTCCAGGCATTGCGATATCATGCACATACCGTTCACCAAGCCGGTACGCCTCAGCAAGGCTTTGATACATGTAGGTGACATGTCGTGAGAATTCAGTAATAATCAGCTGATCCTGCATAACGGCCATCGTCTCTTTCTGATTTGCGGGACCAACCGAAATGCGATTCAACGCATTTGCCAGGCTCGAATTTCGTGCAGAAATTCGCAAGAACTGCTGCTCATCCATCGTAAGAATCATCCGTAAACGGCCGGCTTCAAGAATCGGCAACAAAACGTTTGAGAGATCGACAGAACCGACACCATCTTCAAAAAATAACTGCGCATTATCGAGACAAATGATGATATTTTTTGCCGCGTAGGCTTCCCCGAGCACGCTGTTTATCAGGCCTTCCAGTTCTCCACGGCCAGGAGCTGCTGAAATAAGCGCGCTGGAGTCCAAGATAAATACCTGGCGAAACTTCAGAGAACTTGGGAGTTTTGACGACGCATCTAGCAGTTTTTCCGCAAATGCATGCACGATTGTCGTCTTTCCAGCCCCTGTTGGGCCGATCAATGCTACATTTTGCCGACCTTCCGCTGAGAATGTTTCGAGCAGTTGATCGAGTGCGCTCTGGTGCGCATCGATATCAACGTTAAGCAGCCCCCCATGTGCAATCTGCTCGGATATATTTTGCCCAAAGCGCGCCAGCAACGGAATATATCCAAACGACCAGTCCCGGGCAATTCCACCGGTGCGACGTACTTTTTTTTGCTCTTTAATAAGGTGATTGAGATGCTCCTGCCATCGAATACCCTCAATAAGATCATCGAGTGTCAGATGTCCGTGCGCTAGCAGCTGTTCATAATTTGGAAATTGCTGCACAAGTGCCACCACCAAGATACCTGGCGTAATCTCTTTCATATTGAGATGCTCGCGGAGATTCAATGCTGCTTTAAAAATAGCTTCAGCAGTTACCTGCTCACCCGATGCTGCATCGCCCAGTAAACTTGCAGTAACACCGAAACGCGCTCCAAAGAACATACCGCCGTTTGTTTTCGCTACCGCACTGGCAATATCAGCAGGCGTTGGCTTATCAGGTAGAAGACTAAGAATTTCTGCATCGAGCGTATCAGTCAATGAGTTTGTCTTTCCTAGCGCAAGCTGGCGCAATTCACCGTTATGCCACGCCAGGATAATCGTAGGCACAGCGCCGAGCGACCCAATAAACCATCCGACAGCATAGCCGCCAATCACGAGCGCTGCCCCCGCCAGTACCAGCATAACGATCAGGGCAAACAATATAAATCGCCAAAACTTATCGATATGCCGCCCCAAGCGAGCTTTCGCTACCCGCGGCGAATGATAATCAAACCCTACGTCCATGTCGGCGTCCATCCTATCATTGCGAGCACCAGACCAACAATCGGCAAAAGTGGCACAAAGGCCCACGCCACTAGGCACACTACACCAACAAGTGCCACAATCGCAATCCACACTAGTCCAATCACTACAAGACATAGTCGGATCACTGCTCCGATACAGCGCGAAAAGAGCCGATCAACAAATGCCTGCCAGCGCACAGCCAAGGAGCCACTGACATGCCCTGCAGAGATCTGGCGGAAAGGGCTAAAAAGCGTCTGAAGCAGCAATCCAATGGAAAAATAATCCATATTACGCGCCAGACGTTCGCGTACCGTTAGTGCATACTGCTTCCAACCTAACGTATACCACCACGAGAGTAAGCCCACGATAAACATAACCTAATTGTACGATAGATCCTCTTGTTATCCTAGATTACGGTATAATAATGATAATGACTAAACCTTATGTCACACTCATGGGAAAAGCCGTGAAGTATATCGCCGCCTTGCGCGGTGGCGGCTCGGCCCTCCCAGGACTTTTTGTCGAAAAGATCGACCCTACCTTTATAGCCCGCACCCTCGCCTCACTTCCCGAAGGCGTCGTCGTAATTAGCGGTACAAATGGCAAAACTACTACAACAAAAATGGTCGTCGAGCTTCTCGAGAGCCAAGGATTAAGGGTGTTCACTAATCGTACTGGCAGCAATTTCACTCGAGGTGTTGCAGCGGCCCTGCTCGGTGAGGTCGATATAAAAGGCAACCTGGACGCAGATATTGCCGTGCTCGAACTTGATGAGGCTCATGCGGTGCATTTCGTAAAAGCCGTTTCGCCGCGATACAGCCTCTTACTGAATGTCATGCGCGACCAACTAGACCGTTTTGGTGAGATTGACACTACAGCAAAACTACTGCAAGTGATCGCAGAATCGACCAAAGAAAAGGTGGTAATCAATCGAGAGGACCCTCGTCTTCTTCGAGTCGGTCGATCTCTCCCCCGAGAAAAAGCCGTATATTTTGGACTTGGCAAAGAAGCGAACGATACCTTCCCGACAGATGATGATATGCGCTCAGGTGCGACAAAGACAAATGCCCCCAAGCCTCAAGCACTCAGCATTCTCGAAGCACTCGACGGACAAACAGGTGAGTTCACGATCAACGGCCGTAAACTCGCCACCAATCTAAAGCTTGAAGGAATTTATAACGTATACAACGCCGCAGCGGCACTTGGACTCGTGGCAACAATCGTAAAATCTATTGATTACGAACGTCTAAAAACCTCACTGGCAAACGTTACTCCAGCATTTGGGCGCGGAGAAAGCGTGATGATCGACAATCAGCCCGTCGAGCTCGTACTCGTCAAGAATCCGGCTGGTTTTCGCCTTGGCCTTAAATCATTCCCACCTGAAGGCTACGCTACGATGATCGCCATCAACGACAATTATGCCGACGGACGTGACATGAGCTGGCTATGGGACGTCGATTTTGATAGCTTACGCCCCGGAGGCGTCGCGTATGTGAGTGGTATTCGCGCATATGACATGGCACTAAGGCTACAATATGAAGAAGTTGAGATTGCCAAGGTAGATACTGCTTTGAAGCAAAGTCTCCATGAATTCCTCAAAGCAAACACCGGACCAAAACGCATCTATTGCAGCTATACCGCGATGCTTGCTTTGCGTCGAGAGTTAGGAAAGATAGCTCATATGGAGAAAGTCTCATGAGACAAAAACTCACCATCCTGCAGCTCTACCCGCGCGATATGAATATTTACGGAGACTGGGGCAATGTCCTGACACTCAAGCGACGTGCCGAATGGCACGGGTACGATGTAGAGTTGCTCGAGTATAATCCGGGAGATACATTCCCAGACCATGTAGATGTGATTGTTGGCGGCGGCGGGCAAGACTCCGGCCAGTCGGTCGTTCAAGATGATTTACAAAAAATCGGACCACACCTCCACAAGCTCGCAGATGCCGACACTCCAATGCTCGTGATTTGTGGCCTCTACCAGCTGTACGGTAAATTCTTTAAGACAAAAGAGGGCGTAACGATTCCAGGTATCGGCATTTTCGATATGGAGACACACGGCGGACCTGAGCGACTAATCGGTAATATCATCACCGAGAGCCCTGATTTTGGTCAAATTATTGGCTACGAAAATCACAGCGGCCTCACCTACCTCGGCAAAGATATCACACCGCTTGGTAAAGTGATTCGCGGCGCGGGCAATAATGGCCAAGATGAATTTGAAGGTGCCAGATACAAAAATGTTATCGGAAGCTACCTTCATGGATCTCTCCTCCCTAAAAATCCTACTCTAGCCGACTGGCTACTCGAGCAAGCTGCCATACGTAGATATGGAGAATTCACTCCTACTGTCATTGATGATCAATTCGCCAACAAGGCTCGAGAGATCGCCCTTAAACGTCCTCGCTAAATTTGATTTTTTGAATATTCCTTATATTATACGCCTATGGAATCGTTCAGTCTGACTGTTGAGAACTTGATTCAAAACACCGATGCAAGCCTAGCGCGCGTTGCTCTGTTTGGCACCAACAATATTATCGTCAACCATCAGTCCGATATGTTGTACTCCGTCGAGTCAGGAGGCGGCGTGATGCTAGTCGGCGACAAGCTACACTATCTCTCAGCCGGTAGCTCGGTAGATATCCCCGCAGGGACTCCCTACCAGGACCAAAGTGAAGGGGCAGACCCACTTGTCATGCTCGCCTTTGCCACTCCCGCCTTCGACCCTGAATGTATCGAAGTAATCTAGTTTACCGCCGACTGAAGCTTCTTTAGCTCTGCCACAACTTGTTCGCCATGCCCAAGAGGCGTGACGCGACCATATACCTTACGCACGGTTCCTTCTGGATCGATTAAAAATGTCTTGCGCAGGACCCCCTCCTTGCCAAACATCTTCTTACCCCAAGCTCCATAAGCATCCATTACTTCATGATCCGGATCGGTAGCAAGTGTGAAGTTAAGGTTATACTTCGTCTTAAACTTTTCATGAGAAGCCGGATCATCACGACTAATCCCAAGTACATCTGCGCCAAGCGCCGTTAGCTCATCGCGCGCATCGCGAATACTACAGGCTTCAGTCGTACAGCCAGGCGTATCATCCTTTGGATAAAAGTAGAGTACGAGCCATTTTCCTGTATAGTCCGCTAGTCTATGAGTCTTGCCGTCAACACCTTTGAGGGCAAAATCTGGAGCTTTATATGGTACTTCTTTCATATACCTATTATACCACTGGAATTATTGTAGCTTTTCGGCTATAATCTCTGAAGGTAACACCTATCGGGGTGTGGCGCAGTTGATAGCGCGCTCGGTTTGGGACCGAGAGGTCGAAGGTTTGA
>JBKGVB010000035.1:0-58320 GCA_046462475.1 Saccharimonadales bacterium (SeqCode)
GCGCAGCGGTAGCGCAGTTGGCTGTTAACCAATTGGTCGCGAGTTCGAATCTCGCCCCGGGAGCCATGAAAATCGTCAGACCATTGGTCTGGCGTTTTTCATATTATCTTGAGGGGTCGTTATTGTGTATTACTCTCGCTTTTTGGAAATGAGTCATGAATAAGATCCCAAGTATGAACGGCTTCAATAGCTCCGCCGCCAAGCACTCGTCGTTGATAAATTCGAAGAGGGATTTCGCCGGACTCGACTTGATCTCGTCTGAGCTCGGCCACATATGTATATCCCGAACCCTCCTGGTGCCGCTCTATTGGCATGGCTTCACTGCCCTCAATGATAGTGTTTGCTTTGACGAGGTTATTGACGTAAAGGTTATTTGGGAAGGATTTCTGAAAGGATAGTGTATCTGTGCCACCCTTTCCATACCCTTTCATTACTTCCTGCCCATCCTCGTTAATCTCCCAGAGATCATCATATGAATCTACAGACAGGCCACGATAGTAATTGTTTGAATCAATAGGAATATTATGATTCGTGTAGGCAGGGCTTCTGTTAAGATTAACGACGTATTTTTCAGGCATGTTTTTATTTTTGAAAGGACTTTAGGTAATTTTAGCACATTGTTGAATAAATGTCAATTATGGGAGTCGAACTCTACCGTCCATTCGATACCGTATTTGTCCCTAAACATTGCAAAATAAGTTCCCCATGGGCTGTTGTCGGCGGGCATTTCAACTGTTCCACCAGCTGACAGTCCACTAAAGATCCTGTCGGCTTCTTCGCGGCTGTCTACGCTAACGGCTATTTTAGATCGGTTCTCGTTTTCGCTGACTGACCCCAGGGCCTCAGGAACGTCATTGGCGATTAATGTATTTCCACCGATAGGTAGAACGATTCGCATGATTTTATTTGCTTCGTTTTCGGGCACAGGGAATTCAGGGCTTGCTATATCTTTGAAGCGTATAATCGTCTCAAATTCTCCACCGAATACAGATCTATAAAAGTTGAAGGCTTCTTCGGCGTTTCCATTGAAGTTGATATAAGGATTGATAGTTGCCATAAGGTTATTTCCCCTCGATAAGTAGTTAGCTTCACTTTTATTTTAGCAAACGTAACAGCAAAGAATTTCTATCTCTGCTACACTAAAGATATGCAAAGAGTAGCTACAAGAGTATTTATCTATGCATCAGTCGCCTTTGGTATCGTGGGGATTTTAGTCGTTCTGACAGGATCTGGCCCAGATAAGCAAGACTCTGCTCTTGGTGAAGTGCTCATCAGACTTTTATTTATACTAGTATTTATCATATTGCCTTCCTTTGCCTTAAGTGTTGCGGGCAAGTATCTAAAAGACAAATCGTAGCTTGCGCTATCGAGTAGTGTTCTTGTCTCTAATTGAAAGAGGCATGACTCTTATGCTATGATACGAAAAGCAAGAAAAGGGAACTAGGAGAAGTACATAATGGATGGAAAGCCGTATCGTTTGTCTCGACCAACAGAGCGGAGGGCAGCGGAAACGACTCATCGCCAAGAAGCGCCGCAGCAGCCGGTGAGCCCGCAGCCTGTGCAGCGCGCTACCCCGTCGCATCGTGCGCCGGAAAAGAAGTCGCGAAAGGGGTTGATTGCAACGCTTATTACTCTATTGATTATTGTGCTTGTTGCGGCTGGCGGTTGGTTTGCATGGTCTCGTATACAGACAGGGGCAACAGGAATTGAGGCGAGCAAGTATCAGGCAGTCTTCTTTACGAATGGCCAAGTATACTTCGGTAAACTCCATGCCATGAATAGTCAGTATATGAAGCTCACGAATATTTTCTACCTTCAGACGCAGTCGGGTGATGCTACCGGCTCTGCGAATCCACAGAAGACAACGAGTGATAAAGGAAATGTTCAGCTGATCAAGCTTGGCGATGAAATCCATGGTCCAGAAGATGAAATGATTATTAGCAAAGACCAGGTATTATTCTTCGAAAACCTCAAGACAAACGGCAAAGTTGCTCAAACTATCGCCAAATATAACGGCTCACACTAGTACTGTGGTGAAGCGCTCGTACCAGAGCGTACCAAGCCTATAATGTATTGCTTCCATGCCTGATCATTCACGGCGGATTGCGACTTTATAAGCACCAAAAGATTGTTCTTTGTAAAGATGACCGACTGAGGGCCTTTGGCTGAAGTCCCTATGTATACGGTGGTATCACCGGTCGCTAGTTTATTGGTTGCATTGTAGCTTTTTGCAAGCTGGGCGATCTTTTCATCGGTATTTGTCGCAAATGAGCTTGGAAGCGGTTGCTGACTAACGCTAATGGAAACACCACCAATACTATCGTCGTAGGCGTATACCGGCTGGCTGTTTGGAGGACTTACTCGACGCCATCCGCCAAGCTGGCTGACAGACTGTCCACCGGGTGAGATTGTCTGATAAGTAGGCGTACTGGCGTGATCTTTAGAGGTATGGTCTGCTTTTGCGAAAGTATGCCAGAGTAAAAGACCGGCAACAACAAGCAACAGAATACCTCCCGCAATGACTAGAGGTATCTTGTTAAATAGAACGTTACGAAGAGAAGACCAGCGGCTCGATCGTTTAACTAGGGGCTTTGGCTGAGGGGTGTGAGCGGAGGGTGCTGGCACCGTCGGGCGTGGAACCGTAAGCGGGGGATGGTTTGACGATACGACACCTTGTTGTGGTCGACGCACCTGTCTATGTGGTTGCTTAAAATCCATTAGCTTTAGGTATGCTTTGCCTTTCCTACCCCATTTGTACTGAGATCATTTTAGCATAACAGGGATAGACGGGGTCTAGTTTGTGCTAAAGGCGAAGTTGAGATTGCTTACATAAGCATTTGCATCACTTTTAGCGGTGAGATCGATTCTAAAGAGAACGCTATCGCCAGCCTGGAAGTTACAGCCCGATGGGTCATTGCCGCCTGAGGCAGATGCTTTTTGCCATGAAGTCTGCGATCCGCTTGAGACGGAAATGTCTGATCCGCATGCTACGAGGCCGCTGCCGTGATCTTGGTAGATCTTATATTTAACGCCAGAGTTTGTGCTGTCCGTACGGCCCATCAAAGAGGTAGATCCTGCGACGAACTTCTTAAAGTTGCTTGGTAGCTGGTAGGTGACATAGATACTTCGTGTTTGGTCGGTGCTTTCGCTGGAATTCCATTTGTAGAAGTTGTACGTTTCATTGGTGCCACAGATGGTTGGCTGACTTGAGCTGCCGTCATTGATGTTGAGTGAATCCGAGCAGAAGTCTGAAGTGATCGTGCCGATATCGGCGCCATTCATGACGGCATTGGCATATTCTGGGCTGAGGGTAACAAAGATATCTGGACTTGTGCCACAGTCACCCCAGCCGGCAGCTTCATAACACTGCACTTTACCCAGTGTTGTGTCGTAGTACATGCTGCCGAGCATGGCGTTAGAGTTGCCACTAACATCTGGTGCTGAGGCTGCTTTGTCGAGAGTGAGAAGGGTTGTCGAGCTATCTGCGGTGCCGTTACCGATCTGTACGTTTGTAGCGTTTGTGGTACCGATTGAGAGTGTGACATTTGACGAAGTATCAATACTAGAAGTGTGAAGTTGTGTGCCCGAGATTGTACCGTCGGCGAGGATCGATGCTTTTGTTGTGCCATTGAGTGAGGCTTGGAACTTAACATCCGATGCTGTCGAACTGTCACTTGCAAGGAACGTTGCCGCTGAGGTTGATCCTTGGATAGACACGTCTCCAGCAAAGGATGCTGAGCCGCCGACTGAGAGAGAGGTGCCAGCGCTTGTGCTGATCGTGCCATCGTCACTAATTGTCATGACTGCTGATCCGTTGCTATCCTTGATGTTTACATTGCCGCCGCTTGAAGTAGTGAGGTTGATGTCGCCACTGGAAGTACCAAGTGCCAGATCGCCAACTGAGCTGATCGCCACGCCGCCGCTACCGCCTTGAATTGTCGTGGTCGATGTCCCGTAGCTACTGCCAAGGGTCAGTGTCTTGTTGCCATCGCCGCTGCCAATACTGATAGTCTGGTCGGTATTTGCGCTGCCGATGGTGATGGATGTAGCGTTCGTAGTACCGATACCGAGTTCGCCGCTGCTCGTGCTATCAAAGAGTGGTGCGATCACACTAGTGTTACCTTGCAAGATGTTAGCAGTTCCTGTCCCAGTAATGTTAAAGTCGGCGTTTTGCGCCGTAGTGCCATTGTGAATGAGTTCATCTACCGACTTACCACCGACAGTGCCGGCGTTAAGTGCATAAGGGACTGCATTGATACGTTTCATAGGGAGCATTTCCCCGTCTGCGATACATGCCCCTGTGTTAAAAGTTGTACAATTTGTTGCCGATCCGGCGATATTCATCGAGAGCCAAAGCGTGTCTTGATTCCAATCAACACTCGAGCCGAATGGAGTATTCGACCCGAGGTTGACCGAGAAGTAGCCGTTCTTGACCTGAACGCCACTTGTTCCGCCGTTGTTGACGTACGATTCGCTCCACTTTAGCGTGCCCCCTGTGTTGCCCGCCGTCGAACCGTCGCCGTCTTGATATAGTTTGAACTCGACATTGTAGTACCCATCAGGAACAATAGCTCCTGCTGCAGATTGCAGGCGCCCCTGAAAACTTATCGTTTTATTGATACCAGCCGCGGCATGTGACGAATATGCGAAAAATAGCGTTGTAATAAACGCTACGCACAGCGCTACAAGACCTGCTTTTGGCAGCGTCAAACGTTGTTTAAGAATGGTGGGGAGGTGGGACCACACTGTCATTTTTTGGTGTTTTTATTTATTTTTTACACTGGTCAGAGTGCTAAAAATATTTGTTTCACTTGTGACGTGTGGTGGTCCATCAAAGCTTGGTTCGATTCTAGCATAAGCGTGGTAAAACTGGCAATGAAATTCTAGATAGTCTGCAATGGTGGTTATGCTATACTGAGCCTAAGAGGTATAACAGGGAGCGTAAATAAACAGTGAAAGTATCACGAATCGCTATTGGACTTGCTGTCGCTATTGGCATTATTGCAATGCCTGTTCTTCCCGTAGCCGCAGCCGAATATGGCGGCGGTAGCGTACAGGGGTATGCAGCCGAAACGAAGCTTGATAATGGGACAATCGTTGAGCTGGCTGGCAAAGACAGCAAGACAGTAAAGCCTGCTACGATCGATAAGCTGCAGAGCATGTTTGGCGTAACAGTCGATGGTAGCCAGCTATCAATACGTCTTTCGAATGGCTCGCTCAAAAATGAGACATATGTCGCTGTCTCTGGTACCTACAATGTTTTGGTGAGCACGCAAGGTGGCGCAATCTCTCCTGGTGATTACGTCACGCTATCTTCGCTGAATGGTATTGCTATGAAGGCTGGCACAAAGGAGAGTACGATCTTTGGCCGCGCAAATGGATCGTTTGACGGCAAAGGGACAGTACTTGGCACGGAAACTCTAAAAGACTCAGAGGGCGCCTCAAATACTGTGAAGCTTGGCATGATCCCAGTAACCATCAACATCACGCGTAATCCAAATATTAAGAGCACAAAAGTTGAGGTGCCAAAATTCCTCGAGCGTCTCGGCCAGGCTATTGCTGAAAAAAAGGTCAGTGCAATCCGTATTTATCTCAGTATGGCGATCACTGCAATAAGCCTGATCACCGCGATTGCGGTGCTGTATGCGGGGGTGCGCAACAGTGTGATCTCGATCGGTCGTAATCCAATGTCGAAGAAATCAATCTTCCGTGCGCTGGCTGAAATCATTTTGACTGCCCTTTTGATTTTAATTGTTGGGCTTTTCGCGGTATATTTATTACTGAAGTTATGACGAGTTAGGTAAGGTGGGGAACTAATGGGACTTTTTGCAAAGAAACAATCAATCGACGAGGAGATGGCCGAGCGCGAGCGCCAGTTCCTTGATGAAACATTCAAAGAAGAATTGCGCAACCACGCTCGGTTGTATTTTCAGAATGTCCTAAAGGAAAACGGGGAACATTTCAAAGACGAGCTCAACCGCACAATTGCCGATGTAAATACAGAACTTAAAAGCCACATTACCGCGCGGCTCGATGGCGCTATCGATGAGATTAAGACCGAACTGAAAGAGCATGTGGCCAAGCAAGTGGAAGCGCAGCTGTCAGAGCAGGCCGGTGCCATGAAAGAAGTGCAGGATAAAGCACTGGCTGATATTACCGAAAGTGCCCGAGGCCTTGAAGCACGCCACAGAGAACTTGCGCAGGAGTTTGAAAAGAGTCTGGCTGACCACGAGCAGACACTCGACAGCGTGTTTGAAGATAGTAAATCACAGATGAATAAGATGAAGGACTCGCACCAGCTGGCATTGCAGTGGTTCTCGGAATCGGTGAAATCCCTCCAGGCGCAACACGAACAGCTCGAGACAAGCCTCAAGGAGCAGGTGGAGTCTCAAAAAGATGTGATGTTGAAATCGTTTGAAGATAATATGGCACGCATCATCGAGCACTATTTGCTTGAGGCACTTGGCGATCAGCTTGATCTAAAGGCGCAGCTGCCATCGATCATCAAGCAAATGGAAGCAAATAAACAGGCCATCGAGGAAGACATGAAGCTATGACGGACGTAGCTGAGCTTTCATATACTGGCTTTGTCTTGCCGCCGAATGTCGTCAGTCGGCTTGACGTGGCACGGCTAGTGTCTGAGCTTGAGCGGATTGATGAGGAAATGACAACATCTGAGGTACGTGCGAAAGCTGGCAAGAAACGTGCTGCTCAAGAGATGCTCTTTTCAGAACGACTTAATGCCTTTTTGACAGCTAACAGTCTCAATTTAGAAGATAGCCGCGTTCGTAGTGAACTCATCAAGCAGGTTCATTTGCTAAAAGATAAGGTGCCGATCATTCATATGACGTTTGCTGTCGAAGCTGATCCGGAAAGTCTTGGGCGACTAGCGGAATGGTTGCGTGCGTCGATTCATCCTCAGGCAGTTATATCAGTAGGCCTGCAGCCCGGCCTAGTCGCTGGTGCATACATTCGCACGCCGAATCATGTGCACGATTTTAGTTTGCGTGGCAAGCTGGCGGGTAGTCATGAGGCGCTCGTGAAGGAACTTGAGGTAATCAATGGACGGGGCTAAGATGTTCAACAAATTAGTCGAAGCTGGCAATCCGGTCGGTGAAGTGATTGGTATTGAGTCATTTATGGTCAGCGTAAAAGGCTTGCAGCCGACCAATGTTCATGCGACGGTACGATTTGATGACGACACACGTGGCTACGTGCACGAAGTTTTCGAAGACCACACGATTGTGATGAAGCTTGATCCTACCCCATTGCACATCGGTGCGGTATGTGTGATTGAGTCACGTGACATTATGACGCCAGTCGGCAAGAACTTTATCGGTCGCGTTATCAACGTATTCGGCGAGCCAATAGATGGTAAGGGTCCAATCGAGCCGGATCAAGAATGGGATGTGTTCCACGGAGCGCCTATGCTCTACGAGCGTGAACTGCTGGACACGCCAGTTGAGACGGGTGTGACAATTCTCGATCTTGAATATTCCCTAGCTCGTGGACAGCGTATGGCTATGCTCGGAGATAGCAAGGTAGGCAAGACGGCGCTTGCAGCGCAGGTAGCGATTAATCAAAAAAATACCGATATTACTGTGGTCTACGTCCTGATTGCCAAGCGTCAGCGTGACGTGGCGGATCTCGTCACTACGCTCAAGAAAAATGATGCTTTGAAGAAGGCGATTGTAGTCGTTACAAACTCATTTGAATCACTTATCCTCACCTATCTCGTGCCGTACGTGGGTGCTGCACATGGCGAGTATTTTTGGCACAAGCTAGGAATGGATACGCTAATGATCTACGACGACCTGACAGCGCATGCCCAGGCGTATCGTGAGATCTCACTGATCGCGGGTGTCAGCCCGGGACGTGATTCCTATCCTGGCGACATGTTCTATACGCATTCAAGCTTGCTCGAGCGTGGCGGCAAAACAGAATCAAATCATGCCGCTCAAACTCTCCTACCTATTGTCTATGCACCGGGTGGTGACATTACCGCCTATCTGCCAACCAACATCATGTCGATCACGGATGGTCAGTGGATTTTGGATGGGCAGATCTTCAAGGATACGATGCGTCCAGCGGTAAGTACGGCGCTTTCTGTGACTCGTGTCGGCGGCGTGGGGCAGAATAAGCGCCAAAAAGCGCTTGCGGACAAACTGAACCTGACGCTTGCCGGCTATCGCACGGCAGAAGAATATGCTCACTTTGGTACAGAGTTGAGTCCACAAGCACAGGCAGATTACGACAAGGGTAAGGTGCTTTTTAAGCTCATGAATCAGGCTATCGGTGAGATTTACAATTATGCCGAGCAGCAATTCATCATGAGTATCGTGCTCGAGAGTAAACCCGAAGAGATTATTAATGTTGAGAAGCTTAAGGAAAAAGTGCACGAATATGCGCCAAAACTGAAAGAAGACAAAGATCTGAACGGTAATTTCGATGAACTGTACGCAGCACTTAAGGCTGAAGTGACAACAATCGATGAAGTGAAGAAAGCTGCTATCGAAAAAGCCGCCAAAGCTGAAGCCGAAAAGAAGCGTCAGGCCGAAGAGGCTGCCGCTGCCGCCGCTGGCGAAGAAGCTGCAAAGCCAGCTGAGACAAAAGATGACAAAAAAGAGGAAAAGAAATCATGAGGCGTCCACTAGAAATCAAAGCCGAAGAAGCCTCAGTCCGTTCTGTGGTGAGCCTTACGTCGGCTCTCGAAAGCCTCTCGAGTATGCAGATTGCCAAAACGAAAAATAAAGTGCTCATTTCTAACCAGTTTTTCGACGAAGTCTGGAATATTTACAAGCAGATTCGTGTCGATGTGCTATTCAACTTTGGTCGTGTACAAGGTGAGAAGCCTATCGACAAGGAGCTATTGATCCTTATCACAGCTAAAGGCGGCTTGAGCGGCGATATTGACCAGCGTTTGGTTCGTAAGTTTATCGATCGGTACGACGAGACTAAGAATGATGTGCTGGTTATTGGGCATCATGGTGCGCTCAAGCTCAAGCAATCACACGTTGACTACACATACTACTTCGACCTACCCGAAGGAGATTACATCAACGTTGATCCGCTGATGGACATTGTCCGCAAATACGCGCGTAGTCGGATATTTTACCAAGATTATATTTCGCTCTCGCAACAAGAGATCAAGGACGTTGATCTGAGTGAAGTTGTATCGAGTAAGGGTCGTGTGGCCGATCTTGATACGCTCAGCAAAGACTTGGTCAGTGAGAAGACGTATATCTTTGAGCCAAGCTCGTATGCAGTGGCGGCGTATCTCGAAAATTCTATCCTACGCTTGACCATCTCGCAGTTTATTTATGATAGTCGTCTTGCCCAAGTTGCGAGCCGTTTCAAAGCTATGTCGGCTGCTAAAGAGCGTTCAATCGACACAGCCAACCAATTACATACCGAGTTCAACCGTGCCAAGCGTACTCAAGTCGACACGCGTCTAAAAGAAAGCTTGGCAGGACTCAAGAAAATACGTGCCGAAGGAGCCGGAGCATGAGCGATCAATCATCCAGTAATTCAAAAGGTATTATTCGAAGCTTGAAGGGACTTGTCATTAAAGTCCAGTTCAACGAAGGCATGCCAGATCTCAACGAAATGCTCTATGTAGACAATGAGCAGAAGTCACCGCTTCTCGTCAGCAGTCTCGCACATGGCGATATGGCCGTATGTCTCAATATTGGTGGTGACTACAGTATCCAAAAGGGTGATGCAGTAAACCGCAGTGGGCGAAGTCTCGAGATTCCTGTAGGTGAAGAAATGATCGGTCGTGTGTGGGATGCAATGGCGCGCCCAATCGACGGCAAACCGCAGCTTGAGCAAGAAGTGCTCGACAAGATGATTAAACGCCCTATCTTTGCGCCAGCTTTTCAGGAGACGAGTCTTGAAAGCCGCCCTGATGATGTGCTTGAAACGGGTCTCAAAGTCCTCGACTTCTTCACTCCATTTGTCAAAGGACGCAAGATCGGTATCGTCGGTGGTGCCGGTGTGGGCAAGACGGTGCTGACGATGGAGATTATCAACAACGTTGCCGAAGGTTCAGGCGCAATCAGTATGTTTGCTGGTATCGGTGAGCGTATCCGTGAAGGTCACGAGCTTTATAAGACGCTCGATGATAATGACCTGCTTAAGACCACGGCTATGTTCTTTGGGCAGATGAATGAAAACCCGGTCCAGCGTTCGCTTATCGGTCTTGCGGCTATTACATTGGCCGAATACTTCCGAGACGATAAGAAAAAAGACGTGCTGCTTTTTGCCGACAATATGTATCGCTACATTCAGGCAAAGAACGAAGTCTCGACCATCATCGACCAGACGCCAGCCGAAGGTGGCTATCAGCCGACCGTATTCTCTGATGTGAAGACATTCCAGGATCGTCTGGCGAGCAATGAAAACGGCTCCATTACTGCCCTTCAGACCATTTATGTCCCGGCCGACGACCTCTCTGATCCAGCCGTGCAAATGATTCAGCACGAGCTTGACTCGACGATCGTGCTTTCGCGTGCGGTGGCGGCCCAGGGTATCCGTCCGGCAGTTGATATTTTGGCCTCAAAATCAAGCTTGCTCACACCAGAAGTTGTGGGTGAGCGACACTATGATCTGGCGACGCGTGCCACGGCGATCTTGCAGAAATACGAATCACTCAAGGGCATTATCGCCATTATTGGTGAGTCAGAACTCTCGGCTGAAGACCGTGATGATTACAATAAGGCAAAGGCACTGATCGAATTCTTCAAGCAGCGATTCAATGTGATGGAAAAGGTAACTGGCGTTCCGGGTGAGCACATGACGCGTGAACAGACGCTCGATGGCGTCGAAGAGATTATTGGCAAAACTGAAGAAAAGACCGCGACAGACGATAAAAAGCCGGGTGTAGCGGTAGAAGAAAAACCAGCTGAACAGTCTTCTGAGAAGACTGACGAGAACGAGATGGACAAAGCGGTAGACGAGATCGAAAAATCCGACGAGGAACACAAGGACAAATAGTGGCAGATGAAGTAGTGAAACCAGAAGTAGGCGGGGCTGAGCAAGCGCCTCAGCAATCTTCTGGTGGCAAGCCGACGATGGCAGTCAAAGTGTATGCGCCGTTCCAGGTGTATTTTGAAGGTGAGGCATATAGCGTGAGTGCCGAGAATGCTACTGGTCCTTTTGATATCCTTCCTCGTCATCATAACTTTTTATGTATGCTTGTTCCCTGCATGCTTACGGTTCGCCCAGTCCAGGGAGATCGGAAATCTATCAAGATTCATCGTGCACTGATGCATGTCGAAGCCGACCGAGTGGTCGTCTTTATGGATGTGTAATCTATCTAAAACTCGCTAAGCGGCTCGGATTAGCCTGTTACGAAGTAGTCGAAACCAAATGACTGGTGTGCTGGTGCGGCGTTTGTGGTGCAAATACTGAAGCCGGTAGCGTCGCGGGTGACATAGTAGCGCGTCTGGCTAGCACCTGCCCCAATCGGGCTTATCATAACTCGTGGCTGGCGGGTGAATGCCTGTCGGAAGGCAATGCGCGCAAAGCAGCCAGCAGCCGGACCATTACCGGTATTAATATTTACCGTTCCGGCGGTATCTGAGCCGCTGATCGATACGGTTCCGCCGCTACCAAGAGCGCTTGTGTTGATCGTACGGCTTGGCGTCGAACCGGTAAAGGCTAGGTGATTTGGCACTTCGAGGACGGCGTTGCCACTCAAGACAAGTCGAGACACATTGATCTGTGATGCGGTGATTGCTCCATTGAAGGTTGCTGCGCCCGAGACACTGAGGTCGCGCATGCTTGTATTGCCTTGTATGGCTAGATCTTGAGCGACCTGAAGGCTATTTGCCTGGGTAGCACCAAGGTTGGAAGTACCAGAGATGGTGATATTTGGCCCCTTAATTGAACCGCCTGTTTGGAAGTTGCCTGCAACATTGAGATCGCCGCGCATGAGTGTCTGTCCGGTAATGATTGCATTTCCTTGAATTGTGAAGGTTTGCGATGAGTCACCTACTGAGACGTCCGTATTCGATAATTGCTTCAAGGCCTCTGTTGTAAGTGATTGCGAGGCGGTAGTTGCCTCTTTTGGCGCCTTCTGACTATTGAGATAATTTACTGTCGCGATGGCACCGGCGATGACTACGACCAAGACAAACAGCAAGAAATATACATTGAGTCGACGAAACAGACGCTTGATCGGCGATAGCTTCTTTTCTTGAGGTCCCGTAGGGGCCTCAGGATGTTCGGCGGCGCGTGTGGCCTTTTCTTCGTCAAGTTCATCAGGAGTACGACTCAGCGCATCAGCAGGAGCCTGCTCATCTTCCGCTGGCTTGTGCTCGTTTTCTGCAGTCTCTTCTTTAGGTGTTTCTTTATCGGAATCCATATGTTTTTCTGGTTACGCTTTTCCTGAGGTTTAATGTAGCAAACTTTCTCTAGTATTGCTATAGCCCCTCCGGTGTTTGAGTTTTTATCTGAGATACGAGATACTATACATAACGCTTATGGGAAAACAAAGGTTGCGGCGGTATATCTTGGCAGTGGTGGTAGCTACGGCTGTTGCTGGTGTGCCTGCTTTTGCTACCGTCCCGTCGTCGCAGCACTATCAGTTGCCAGAGTCGCAGTTTGGCTCTAGTCCTCTCAATGATAGTTGTTCAGGGCAGTATTGTGCCACTTCGTCGATTGGTGACACGATTGTTGGGGAGACGGGGAATTCAAAGAATACTGCAAATTTCGGCTCACTAACTGATGACCAGCCATCGCTTGAAGTGATCGTTAGCTCCGGAAATTCGAATCGCGGTGTGTTTAGTACAGATCATGCCACTACACAGACAATGACAGTAAGGGTTCGCAGCTATTTGAGCAACGGCTATACACTACAAGTTATTGGCGATCCGCCAAAATATGGTGGACATATGATTAGTGCACTCAGCACACCTACTTCATCCACTCCGGGTACAGAGCAGTTCGGAATCAATGTAGTGGCAAATTCATCACCAAATGTTGGTGCAAATCCTACCCATCTTGATGCGATTTTGAGTGGCTACAATACTCCAAATAAGTTTAAGTACGCAAGCGGTGACACTGTTGCTAAAGCAGTAAAGTCATCCGGTCAGGACAATTACACCATCAGTATGATTGTAAATATTTCAAACGCGACCCCTGCTGGTCATTATTCCAGCGATTTCTCAGCCGTTGTTACGCCAGTGTACTAGGACCCTAAGGCACATATATCTTATTTGTTGCTACAATAAAGTCACTAAGGTAAACCTCAAGAAGGAAGGTGGGTGTGATGATCAGATCAATATTAACAAGTAAGCTCGTAAACTGGCTAAAGGGCGTGCGTAGAGTAAGTATATCCATTATCGCTATGATGGCACTTATAATGGTCGCACCTTCATCAGTACTGGCCAGTACCACATATACATCTTACTCAACCACTTCCTCAACCTCGCATGGCACACCTGGCAAGATGACTGTTGCAGGTGGTACGCTCTGGTATGTGGAGTCACCAGCAACGGGCCCTTCTATAACTCAATATCTTGGCAATATGAGCACAGCTGGCATCGCACTCGGAGACTACAGCGTAACACCTTCGGGGGCGACAACCTTTCTTATTACATCACTGACGACTGGCCCCGATGGTAACGTATGGTTTATGGGTACACAAAATGGCTATCAAGGGATCATCGGCTCATTTAATATTACGACTAATACCGTTGCCTACTATCCGCATCCATCGGCAGTTGCATCATCTTATACAAATATAGTAGCTGGCCCCGACGGCAACATGTGGTATGCGGCTAAGGGGTCTGGTGGTGCTATGGATTATACTTATCTCGTTAAAATAGACCTGGCAACTGGTATAAGTACCTCCAGCGCCTTGCCTGACTACACTGCTAATGTAACCAGCTTAGCTGCAGGGCCCGACGGAGGTCTCTGGTATACGGATGCTCATAATAACAAGGTTTTCCCTGTTGCCATCAACGGCTCTGGAGGCGGACCTTCTGTAACTATACCAACTGCAAATAGCGATCCGCGTGGCATTATAAAGGGCCCCGACGGTAATATATGGCTCATCGAGGCAAATAAAAACAAGATCGCAAAGATAACGATGGCTCGCACTGTAACGGAATATACCCTACCTACAGGTATGGGCATGGAGGACTGGAGGGCTGGCACCGATAATGCTTTGTGGTTCGGTGGCGTAAGTGGTGGAGTGAAGGTCATTGGGCGTGTCTCATCTTCTGGGCTCTTTGCACAGTATGGATTGCCTACAGGTACTACAAATATCCTTGGATTGGCATGGGGCCCTGATGAAACCCCATGGTTCAGTACTGGTTCAGGAGGTGGGGCATTGGTGAGACTGAATCTGGTGCCCAGTTATGCTACCTACTCAACCACTTCTCCGACTGCCTATGGTGTACCTGGCAAGATGACCATCGCAGGCGGTACGCTTTGGTACGTAGAATCACCAGCAACGGGTCCCTTCGTAAAGCAATATCTTGGCAATATGAATACGGCTGGTGTTGTGTTGGGAGACTACGACGTAACGCCTTCTGGAGCAACGACTTTTCAAATCACATCACTGACGACTGGCCCCGATGGTAACGTATGGTTTACAGCCTCGCAGGATGGTTATCCTGGACGCATTGGCTCGTTCAACATTACGACCGGTACAGTAACCTATTACCCACATCCATCAGCAGTCTCATCGCGCTATACAAATATTGTAGCTGGCCCCGACGGCAACATGTGGTATGCGGCTAAGGGGTCTGGTGGCTCTTTAGACTATACCTACCTCGTTAAAATAGATATTACAACGGGTACGAGTAGTATAAGGGCTCTACCTGACTATAGTGCAAGTATTACCAGCCTAGCCGCAGGTCCCGATGGAGGTCTTTGGTATACAGATACTTACAATAACAAGGTTTGGCCCGTTGCCGTCAATGGATATGGGGGTGGATCTTCCGTAGCTATACCTACTGCATCTAGTAACCCATCTGGTATTGTAGCTGGCCCCGACGGCAATATGTGGCTTATCGAGGGAGGTAAGGTTGCAAAGATAACTATGGCTCATGCTATAACAGAGTACAGCTTACCTACGGGCGTAACCAGCCCGAGCATTTTGACTACTGGTACTGATAATGCATTATGGTTTACTGCCAATAGCGGTAGCTCTAAAATTATTGGACGCATTTCATCTTCTGGGTTAATTACACAGTATGGATTGCCTACAGGTACTACAAATATCCTTGGATTGGCATGGGGCCCTGATGAGGCCTTATGGTTCAGTACTGCCTCGGGAGGTGGAGGATTGGTGCAATTAGGATACTATTTCTAAGACTAATTACTGTAGCAATTTTATGATCAGATCAGATCCTTTGAGAGGTCTGAGCTTAGTCACGCCAGTGTACTAGTGCATTCTGTGGAAAACTCCTGCACATTTTGTAGTTGCATTTACTATACAGCTAATGGTAAAATTCGCATGTACCCCTTATATAAAGGACAAAATATAAAACAAAAACAAGGAGATATACAAAATGTATACACTCAAGTCAATTATTCGGCGTACGCCGTTACTTGGCACAGTGCTTGCGCTTGCTATAGCGCCACTATTGCCGGTTTCGTCAGCCTTCGCCGATGCGTTGAACCCGCTTACAGAGCGTAGTTTGACGCTGTCTAGCTCATCACCGGGCTGGGCAAATACCGACGGTTCAGGAAATAGCACCTACGCACCACCAAACAGTGGCGCAAATGGTCAAAAGACTGGTAACTACTTTAGTTTCAAGGTAAGTTCAACTGCTACAGTTAAGACAATGTCATTCCAGTACTGCACCACATCAGCAGGTGCATGTACAATACCAGGTAATGGCTCATTTGACGTATCGGCTCAAAAGTCTAACCTAGATGTCCACTATCCCAGTGCGGCGCCAGTTGCAAATGCTGACTTTAATACAGTAATTGATGCTTCTAGCGCTCATGGCGATGTCAAGGCTGTGCCTGGTTACACCAACAGTAACCCGAAGTACAGTGGTAGCGGTGATCCAGCAGAGGCAGCTAAAAACGTAGCTGGTAACTTTATAGTGATGTCTAAGAGCGGCGGTACTTGGGCTCCGAGTGCTGGATGGGCTGCATCGTCTCAAACTGTTGCTGATACTAATGCTCCAGGTGGTGCGACAAAAAACTACATAATCCTTACCAATACTGGTACCGGTATGGCACTGACGGCTGGTCAGGAAGTAAAGGTTTTGTTCTTCGCAACTGATACTAATTACATAACTAACCCAGGTGCAGGTGCATTCTTCGTCAAGATCAACACCTATGGTGTGACATATGACGGTACTACAGTGACGACAGCGAATCTACAGCCTGCATCAGATGCAAACGTCATTGATGGCGGTGTGACAGTGGCAAACGTCATGAATCAATCAATCCAGATTACTACTAAGGTTCTGGAAACGATGGAATTCTCTGTTGGTACTGTCGATCCAGATACACTAACTAATGCAGAGTTTGGCAAGGCAGATGGCGGTCCTGCTGCTGGTCCTAAGGCGCACATTCCATGTGACACTATCAGGACAGCAATGGTTAAGGGTGATCCGCAGAACGTGGTACAGCTTGGTAATCAAAGCGCAGAAAGCTCACTTGAGACTGCCAAAGCGTATGCGACACATTCATACTGGCGACTCAGTTCCAACTCAAGTGCTGGTGCTACAGTGTATTACTCTGGACATACACTTTCTAATACAGTTGGTGACGAGATTGCACCTATCGGTAAGAATAAAATGCCGTCAGCGCCTGGCTCGGAACAATTCGGACTAGCGATTGCAACACAGCCTAGCGCCTTATCTGGCACTCCAACTTTCAACACTGGTACATACGGTGTAAGCTACGCACAAGACCGTAACGGCGGCGGCGTATACGAAAATGGTGCAGATAATGATAGGGTAGGCATCGACGTCTCGCAAATAAAAGACATGGGTGCAACTTATGCAGGTACAGCAACACTGTGGGATGCTACCGATAGTGACTGGACGTACCCACTCACTTTCAATAAGAGCTTCCATACACCTCGTCTTGATCCATTGACACCTGCGGCTGACTATGACAGTGGTTACGGTAAGATTAATACAGATAGTGATGCGAGTATGGGTGCGAGTGATGCTCAGTTCGCGTTCGATCCTATGTCGGATACTATTCCTACTCCGATCGCAACCGAGAGTTCACAAGTTGTCGACTGTGTTACAGCAAAGATGCGTTACATCGGTAACATCGCAGCGACCACTCCAGCTGGTATCTACACTACCAAGATTAACTACATCGCAGCTCCTCAGTATTAAAGATAATACTCACGGACACGAAGTAGAGATAATAAATCGACCCCTTGAAGGGGTCGATTTATTTAGCAGTTAATGTAAGCTATAGATTTGTTTTTGCACGGATTATCTGACTGCCTGACGGGGAAGTCGTTAAGCCTAAGTCGTAAGGATCTGCCTTAAAAAAGACAAATTTTCCGTTATTTGTGATTTGACCATTTGATACATTCACATATGTGCCAGTCGCAGTCTTAGCTATTGATTCTAGGGTACCCGATCCATCACTTAGATGCTTTAGGTAGACATTACCGTTGTACATGAAGACTACATCACCTGTGTCGGAGACAGAAGCTCCAGCAATGTTAATTGAAGGATTGGTAGCATTTGCGCTGTAGCCATTACTGAATGTGCCTAAAGAATTACTATCGATATACTGGCGCATGCCGGAGATACGGTTATATAAAACAAGATGCGTACGGGAATTTAAACCTGATGGAGTTGGAGATATATCTGTACGGTCTGTGGTCACATAAAGAATATACGTACCATTACAAGAGATGATAGGTGATGTACTAGCATCGCTACCTACCGATAGCGTCGTCGTGCCTCCGTTTCGTAGATCGGCTAAGTAAATAGCTCTATACTTTTGATATACGACAAATGATCCATCGCAGCTCATTCCCCCGAGGTGCATATCATCAACAGTCGAATAGTTAAGATTCCCAAGAGAGGTCCAGGAAGGAGTGCCGCTCTTGCGGTCACCGTAGACGATCCCGTATCCATAGGGGTAATCGTTAACAATATAGCGTGAGGCATCCAGGACGAATCGACCATCATTGCTTATTCCAAGAGGTATCTCTAGTTTGTTATTGTCTAGGGATGAGCTACCGGATTGGTTTGTAACTCTAGCTGTTGTACCTAAGCTTATGTCACGAATGTATAGCTGATCTGCATAGCTTGTCGTACCATCAATAAGATTGGTTGCCCTAGACTGCAAGAGAACATATCGCCCAGATTCACTGATTAAAACATTGCTTGCTCCAGAGTTAGGGAGTGCACCTGTCGTTGAGACATCTATTCTTGTCGTCGAATTATCCTTTATGTTAAAAGCATACACTCCTCTTACTGTGCTAGAGTTCGGAAGATTGGTTGCTGCTGATGTAAACAAGATCACATTACCATCTCCCGATACGCCTATCATACCTATCGATGCGTCGGGCGGCGCGTTATCAGTCGTGGCAATATTGATTACCTCATTCGTGCCAGAAAGTGTATTTGCCGCATGTGTCGGCGTATCGCTATATGTCTGGCTTACTAGACTGGCTAGTAGTGCAAAGCATAGTACAAATATACCTATAGTTAATTTTTTAAGATTGCTCATAAATAAGTTCCTCCACCAAAAACTTAAATTGATTCTAAGCTAATAGTAATGCGTTTACATATGAACTGCAAATAGAATTTACTACCAATCGATCGGTACTTACTTCGTAGTACAATAGTCATATGCAACGATGGTTCGTACTGCGCACACATGCGTTTGTTCATATGCTACGCTACTTATTCACGGAGGAGTTTGTGGCATTGCTCTTGATGCTGTTCATCATTACGATGCCTGCGGCTGCGACGACGAGGCTGCAAGACCGTGGGCTGTTCATGTATAGCGCCACTCCAGGCGCAACAACTAAATATACGGTATCGTTTACGTACATGACGCCAGAATCAATTGGATCAGTCGACATGCTATTCTGCAACAATCCGATACCTTACGAACCATGTGTAACACCGACGGGACTGGACGTATCACACGCAACGCTAAGCGAGCAGAGTGGTGAGACAGGCTTTTCGATCTTGTCACAGAATACCAATCATATTATCTTGACGCGTCCATCGACGATGATCTCAGGAGCCACGGCTGCCTCAACGTATACGCTGAGTGGCATCAAAAACCCAACTGATACAACGCAGGCTTTTTCAATTCGATTAAAGACACTTGATTCAGAGGATGGTACTGGACCGCAAGTGGATTTTGGTTCGGTGCGAGGTGAAGTAACCACGGGTATTCAGATCCAGACACAAGTACCGCCGATGTTGATCTTTTGTGCGGCCGAAGAAGTAGCAGACAATTGTACGAGTACCAGTGATAGTCACTATAGAGATATGGGACAACTGAGTGATAAGTCGACATTAACCGCACAGTCGCAGATGGCAGTGGGTACTAATGCCTCGGGAGGGTTTGCTATTACGGTGAACGGCACTTCAATGACTGCGGGTACGAATGTTATCGATCCATCGACAGTACCGACGGTCAGCAAACCTGGCACAAATCAGTTTGGTATCAATCTTGTGGAAAATACTCTGCCATCGGTCGGACTTGATCCACAGGGTACATGGACAAACGCCTTGCCGACATCGGGCTATAATATACCAAATAGATACAAGTTTGTTCCCGGTGATGTGGTTGCTTCTTCGCCAAATGTGAGCCTTATGAAGAAATTCACCGTCAGCTATATCGTTAACTCTGCACCGAGTCTAAAGGCCGGTGTGTATAGCACAACGATCACGTATATAGCCAGCGGGCGTTTTTAGTGGTACAATTCAGCTTATACTTACCAAAAAGTTAAATGTGAGGGAATAAAGGGGAATCATGAAACGCCTAAGAAGTATCGTCGTGGCTATGTTTGCTGTCCTAATCGCTGGTGCCTATGCACTTCCTGCTTCAGCGGTCGAGGGATCATCATCTGCGCTTAGTATCATACCGAAGAAAAATTACTCTATTAAGCCAGGTGAATCGGTCAAGGATAATCTTGTAATTCGTAATCTCAGTTCTACTGAGACGCTTAATCTGACGCTTCGCATTATTGATTTCACCTATAACGGACAGGATGGTACACCAAAGCTATTCTTAGCAAAAGATGCACCACAGACGACGTGGTCTCTTAAGCCATTCGCGACAGTTGGACAGAGTGTGCAAATTGCGCCAGGCCAGAGCAAGTCTATTCCAATGCGTATCTCAATTCCAGCGAATCAAGGTGCTGGTAGTTACTATAGTGCTATTATTTATTCGTCAGGTTCTGGCGGCAATACCTCTGGAACTAATGTTGGACTGAGCGCTTCTGGTGTAACATTAGCCTTCGTTACCGTACCAGGTAAGGTAAAAGAAGACATACAGTTGAAAAAGGTTGGTGCCTATGATCTCACTAGCGCAAGTTACCACTTCATTATGACTCAGGCACCGCAAAGTATCGGATACACTATCGAGAACAAAGGAAATGTTGTCGAGAGCCCGGTAGGTAGTATTACACTGAAGGACATGTTTGGCCACAAGACAACAATCGATGATGTCAATCCTGCCAGTGCACTGGCGCTAATCGGTCAGACTCGTACTTTTACGCCATGTATCAAGTACAAGAGTAATGGTAAGGATCAGGGGAGCCAGGTCCACGCAAATGGCTGTGAGACACCTGCTCTTTGGCCGGGTATGTACCGTGTAACTGTCGATCTGTTTTATGGACAAAACGGCAATAATACGCAAGAAGTAGTCAAAACAGCAGTATTTTGGTACTTGCCATGGTGGTTTATCATTATCGTGCTGGCTATCGTTGCTGTCATCGCTTACTACATCTGGAAGATTAACCGCAAGATCAAGGGTAAGGTGAACGGTCCAAGGCGATTGTCTCGCCGTCGATAGGCAAGAGCTCTCTATTAACTCTCGTTTCGTAGTACAATAAGCATAATCATGATACGTACGATTCGTTTCGGTACCAAGTGGATAGCCCCGATAGTATTCGGGGCATGTCTGCTGGCGTTATGTGGTCTGGCATACAATGTGTCGGCTATTACTAAGATTCCAAATCCTGACCCGCAAGCGGGCTCGTATGGTCTTGAGGCTACTAAGGTTCAGGCGCCACCAAAGCGAGGTGCTACAATCACGACGCCTGCGAATGGCGCATCGTTTTCAAAGTCGCCGATCACGGTCAATGGTATTTGTCCAAAAGGCCTCCTGGTTCAGATCTTCGATAATGGGGTCATGGTGGGCTCGATTATGTGCAATACAGGCAGTTTCAGTATCCAAGTTGGCCTATTTGCTGGCAAGAACGACCTGACGGCTATGGTATACGATGATCTCGATCAGGCGGGACCGACGTCAAATGTCGTAAGTGTGACCTACAGAAATACCAATCTTTCTGCTTTCGGCTCACTTGTCACTCTGACGAGCTCGTACGGACGTCGCTCGGCAAATGCTGGTACCTTGTTGAGCTGGCCATTTCAATTGGCTGGAGGCAGTGGACCGTATGCGTTTAGTATTGACTGGGGTGATGGCACGAAGCCAGAGCTAAAGAGCCAGGCGCTTGCGGGTGTCGTGACACTTTCTCACGTGTACGAAAAGGCGGGTATTTACCGTGTAAATATTACGGTTACAGATCACAATGGCGTGAGCGCCTTCTTGCAGGTAATCGCTGTATCAAATGGCAAGGTCGACGGATCGGCAACGGCAGACAAGGATACGGGTGCCAAAACACCAAAGACTAAAGTTCTCTGGATTCCATCTGCTATCGCACTTATTCTACTCTTGCCAACCTATTGGCTCGGTCGACGCAGTCAGCTCATTACGATACGAAACAAGATGCTCAAAGAGCGCGATAGCTACGAGCAAAAATAATTCTCTGATAACCTGTGGAAAACTTGTGCAATAATACATTGACAAGCATAAGCGTACTCGTGATATACTGAGGTCGTTACTACAACCAATAGCAAAAAAGTTGTGAGGAAGAGGGATATGGGTATTACACAAACAATCGACGTAGTAAAACGTCAAGCACTTTATATTATTGCGGCGATGGCTTTAGTACTTGCTATCGTGCTGCCGGCGCTGGTATCGGCTGCGACGGTGACCGAGCGGTCGGTAGAGCTGAGCAGCTCGTCAAAGAAGGCAACAGATGTCACGTACCGAGTAAACTTTACAGCGAGTTCGACAGGTGCTGCAGGTGCTTTCGTCGTGCAATTCTGTAAGACTACACCACTCATCGGTGAAGATTGTGATGTTCCTGCTGGATTCAGCGCTGCGGCTGCTGCAACATCCACAAGTGGAGCAACTATCGCGAATGCAACAGCAAATAAGGTAATAGTGACAGATACTATTGCAAACAGTGAACAAGTGTCTGTTGCGCTTGATCATATTACTAATCCAGATGATGCAGGCACAATCTATGCACGTGTCGTTACATATGGTGATGCTACGGATGCTGGGACATACAGTACGGATGGCAAGAACCTAGGTACAAATCCTATTGACCAAGGAAGTGTTGCCATGTCAATCACTGATACTGTTGGTGTCTCTGGTGCCGTCCTAGAGACAATGACCTTCTGTGTCTCCGGTGGACAAGATGCTGCTCATCCAGAAGTTAACCCAATCACAGCTAGCTGTGGCGGTACATTGACTGCTCCAACACTTAAGCTTGGTAAGGATACAAACGGTGTTATCGCTCTTGATTCAGATGCTGTATATTCAGGAACTATCTATACTCAGCTTTCAACAAATGCCGTGGGTGGAGCCGTTGTTAATCTAAAGAGTGGTACCGTATGTGGCGGTCTTCACCGTGCCGGAGCGGCTGCAAATCTGTGTGATATTGCTGCTGCGGGTGCAAGTGGTGATGTAGCGCAGAGTGAAGCAAAGTTTGGTGTAAAAACAGGACCACTGGATTCGACCTCTGATACTACTCAGAATGGCACCATACAGCCTGCTGGCTCATACGACAATACGCATTATCGCTTAAACTATGACAATACAAATAGTGCTGGTATTACAAGTACATATGGCGATCCAATTTTCAATACGAATGCTGGACCTGCTAGCAATAAGAATATGCCGCTTACCTTTGGCGCAAGTGTTGCCAACAATACACCAGCGGGTAACTACTCGGCCGACCTCAGCCTAGTTGCAACTGGCAAATTCTAATCCTTAGTAAAGGGTGGGGTTTCAGAAATAACGGAGATTTGGGAGAAAACCGTGCGAGTACAACAATACCGACCAAAGATACAAATCGTAGCAATGACCGTACTTGCGGTAGCAGCGTTGCTTGCAGCGCCGCTCATGCAGACACGGTCAGCTGCTGCAATAAATAACTCGGTCAATACACTTAAGATTACGCCAGTACGCACCGATATTCAGATCGCACCTGGAGCAAGCAAGATAGTAAAGACAACAGTGACCAATCTGACAGACCAGGCAATTACAGTGCGTCCTGTTGAGAACGACTTTATTGCGGGTGATGAGAGTGGTACGCCAGCACTGATCCTCGATGCAAATAAATATGCACCGACACATAGCTTGAAGCGTTTCATGGCGCCACTAACTGATGTTACGATTCCGGCAAAGAAATCAAAAACTATCGAGGTAAAGATTACTGTTCCATCAAGTGCCCAGGCTGGTGGATACTTTGGTGCTGTTCGATTCGCACCGAGTACGACCGCTGATGGTGGCCAGGTAAATCTTAGTGCAAGCGCGGCTTCGATCATCTTGCTCACTGTTCCTGGCGATCTGGTAGAAAAGCTTAATCTTACTAACTTTGATGTACGACAAAATGGCAAAGCTGGCTGGCTCTTCAATACTCCAGACAAGCTCGATGTACTCGCTCGTTTTGAGAATAAGGGCAATGTACAAGTAGCGCCATTTGGTAAAGTCTCGGTAAAGCAGGGTAAAAAGGTAGTATATGATGCTGACTTTAACCAAGGCAACCCACGAGACATGGTGCTGCCTGACTATGCACGTCGCTGGGAGATTCCACTCAATAAGATTGGTGCCTTTGGCCACTATACGGTGAGTGCGACATTTACCTACGGTGCAAAGAATCAGACAATTGATGTTACGAAGTCCTTCTGGGTGATTCCACTCTGGATGATGATCGCTGCAATCGTACTTGTCGTGCTGATTATCGCTGTTATCGGCTTCGTCTGGTACCGCATGACACATCGTTATAACAGCCAAAAACATCGCCGTCGCTAGATGCTCCAGTATCTGCGATCAGATGCTGAAGCACGCATTGAAGTAAAAAGCCGCCTGACGAGTAGTACTTGGATACGCTGTGAGCGTCCCAATGAAGACGAGAAGTCTTCTCTACTGGCACTTGGCATTGATGCCGATATTCTGACTGACACACTTGATCCGCATGAGGTCCCGCGTGTTGAGACAGAGGGGAAGTGGACGTACTTCATTACACGTCTTCCAGATACGGACGACGAATTTAATGACTACACGACACCTATGCTTTTTGCGCTAAGTAAAGAACATACCGTGACGGTGAGTCGTGATAGTCTGGGTCGTTTGTGGCAGCCATTTATAGATCGAACGCGCACGTCGACCAAGGATCAGGCTCTTCTCTTTATTCAGATGATGGATGAGATCATTGCCACGTATCAGCGACGGGTGGCGACAATCAACCGCCAGATGCGTGCTGCGACAAGTGATGTCGTCAATCTCGGCTCGAAAGATATCGCTCGTCTTACTGAGTACGAGCGCAAGTTGAATGATTATCTCGATGCGCTCATACCGACAAACACGGCAACCGAAAAGCTACTTGGTGGTCGAATCTTGCGACTCCAAGATGACCATAAAGATATGGTCGAAGATCTCTCGATCGATCTTGAGCAGATTATTGCTCGCTGTAAATCACTGCTTCGTACTATTACGAATGTACGCGATAGTTACCGTGCAGTCATGGACACACGCCTGAATGAGACGATTCGTTTGCTGACGGTCATCACACTTGCGCTGACGATTCCGACGATGCTGGCGGGTTTGTTCGGTATGAATGTACCATTGCCATTCGAACATGCGCACTATGCTTTTTGGGGAATTATCGGGGTGAGTATCATCTGTGCGCTCATATTTGGTGTCTATTTCCTCAAGAAACGATAAAACTTACTTGACATACATTTCATACTTGTAATACTATAGAGAGTATGAAGGAAATTCATCACGATAAAAAACTGTATGGTACGGCTACGGTTGGCACAAAAGGCCAGATCGTTATTCCGGCAGATGCTCGCGAGGAGCTTGGACTTGAGCCAGGCGACAAGCTGTATATTGCTGGTTCTCCGTCAAAAAAAGTACTATTTTGTCTTGGTGAAGATCAGTTGCGGGAGATGATAGCGAAAATTACAGGTACCATCGATGCAGCAAACGAGTTAATAGATCAATCTAATAAAAAAGAAGGATAGCACAACATGCATCACCATCTTAGCTTGCGTAGCAAGCTTATCATTATGCTCTCGGTCATGGCCAGCTTATTTTTGGTGGCCCTTGATCAGACAATTATTGCGACAGCTCTGTCAAAGATTGTCGAGCAATTTAACGCCTACGATTCACTCAGCTGGATTGTTACGGCATACCTTTTGACTACTACAGTAACAGTGCCGATTGCCGGAAAGCTTTCTGACCTTTTCGGTCGTAAAATCATTCTTTTGATTGGTGTGGCGATCTTTGGACTCGGTTCATTCTTCAGTGGTATATCTGGTGACGTGAATCAGCTGATTCTTGCTCGTGCCTTCCAGGGCATTGGTGGCGGTATTATCACGGCCAACGCCTTTACGATTGTAGGTGACCTCTTTGCGGCACGTGAACGTGGTCGCTGGCAGGGTCTCATCGGTGCGGTCTTTGGTATCTCATCTGTCATTGGACCACTACTTGGTGGTTGGCTGACAGATGGCCAGCATATCTTTGGCCTCACAACAGACTGGCGCTGGACATTCTTTATCAATGTGCCGGTAGCGATCATTGCATTTATTCTGATTACAATCTTTAGCCCTGTATTGAAGCATGCCTTGAAACCAAAAGTTGACTATATCGGCGCAGCACTACTTACGGTTGCACTCGCTGTCCTCGTGCTCGCTGTCGACAATACTGAGACGATTTTCAAAGGTTTGATGGATGACATGAACCTTTCACTGGTTGGGCTACGCGTAATCATGGGTGCCATTGTCGTACTTGCGGCTACATTGTTTGTCATAGTTGAGCGCAAGGCAAAGCAACCTATCCTGCCACTACGATTCTTTGAGAACAGTAACTATGTAAAAGTGATGACGATTGCGACACTATTCGGCGTAGGCTTTATGGGTGCAATCCTTTATCTGACTCAGTTTAATCAGCAAGTCTTTGGTGCTAGTCCAACTACAAGTGGCCTCATGCTTCTGCCGATGGTCGCAGGTATGATGACGGCTAGTATCGGATCGGGACAGATCATCTCACGTATCGGTAAATACAAGATCTTCATGCAAGTCGGTATTGTTATCGCTGCAGCCATGATCGCACTTCTAACACTGCTCAGGCCTGAGACTCCTTACTTCTACGAAGCGATTGTTATGGCCTTTGTCGGATTTGGTCTTGGTCTTGTGATGCCAGTCATGAACTTGGCGATCCAGAACGAATTTGAGCAGAAAGATCTTGGTGTCGCAACCAGCTCAGTACAGCTATTCCGTGGCCTTGGTTCTACGATCGGTATCGCTATCTTCGGTGCCATGCTGACAAGTGGATTGACAGCGAATTTATCCAATATCCAGGATGACGCCTTTGTAAAGCAACTTTCGCAAAATACGCAGGCAACGAAACAGATTGGTAATCTGAATGATCCGAATACACTCTTGAACCTCAATACGCCTGATATTAAAGAGAAGATTAAGGACGCATCGCATGCCAATATCGAGGCTGCACCGATGCCAGCTCCGCTGAAGCAACAAGCTATCAAGGACTTTGATGCTAAGCAGGATGCTTACTCTGACAAGGTGACTCATGCTTTCTCAAAATCACTGACGCAAATCTTCGAAGCTTCGGCCGTACTCATGGCAATGGCAGCGGTAGTCGTCTTCACGGTGAAGGAGCGCGAACTGAAAGCTGCTACACCAGATGCAACACCTGGCGAAGCGTAGGTAGAGTAACGATCAGACGAAATAAATAGTCGTCCTAGTGGTGGCTATTTATCTTTCTACACTACGGTAATGCTTGACCAGTAAGTCAATCCTTAGTAAGATGGTCCTTGTGCTCTTTGGCAAAACTAATTATAAAGGTCGAAGTCCAGGGAGCTGCACCTAACATAAGGAGCAACAGCAAATCACATGCCAATAGCTATCAATTTTGCGCCGTCACGGAGCAAAAAGATTGCAGTGGATGTGGTGCCTGCCGAATGGCAACTGTATATCGCACATTAGAGAGACTGATGTGTCTACAAATCCGTAGCCTCCCCCCGAGGTTACACCCAATATAAATATCACCCCAAGGCACCGGGGTGATATTTTCTATACTGCTCTTTTTCTTGATTACTTCTTGCTAGAAGTTGGCAGAGCGATGCCATGTTCTTTCAGAGCGGGCTGGATGATCAGTTTATCCATTGCCTCCTCATCTGCCCAGACGTACGAGAGGCTAGAGTCGTAGGTGCTTGTAAGCTTGCCATCTTTTGTCACCTGTTGATTGACGCTTTTGCCGTCAAAGTAAACACTCGGCGTACCAGAGATATTAAGGCGGGTTCCAAGTGCGCGGTCAAATGAAATTTTCTTACTGACGGCATCACTATCCATTTTTTGCTTAAACTCATTTGTATTAAGACCAAGTTGGCTCGCGTAAGATACAAATGCCGACGTACGCTGCGATGCAGATAGATTCACCCATGAATTCTGATTATCATAAAGTAAATTGTGCATTTCCCAGTATTTGCCCATCTGTCCTGCTGCCTCAGCTGCTGTTGCAGCGGCGAGAGCATTCGGGTGGATGGTAACGAGCGGGAAATTGCGGAAGACGAAAGCAATTTGTCCGCTATATTTTTCACTTACTGCCTTGAGAGCTGGATAAGCTGCACCGCAGCCAGGACATTGAAAGTCTCCATACTCTACTAGTGTTACCTTGGCGTTTTTATTGCCAAAGATATGGTCGCCAATATTGCCATTCTGATCTGACGCTTTAATCTGGACATCACTTATCGGTCCGTTGCCAGTGAGTGCATTTTTCGAGACATTACTTACGTCAATTTGGTTCTTAGCGGATAGGTATACAAGTCCACCAAGCAGTACAACGACGAGCGCTGCAAAAATAATCCAAGTTTTTCGAGTCACAGTTTCCTCCTTCAAAGTATCTTATATAATTGTAGACGAAATAAGCGACCGCGACAACCAAAAGTACGCTACAATAGCCAGAGATGGTAGTCGGTTTTTTTATAAGCATCCTACTTCTCCTTCTCGTGAGTGGAGTAGTTGTTCCGATGGGAAGGCTCGGCAAGTTTGAACGAGAGCGCCGCAAGCACCAGCGGGGTATTGAAGTGATGCGAGAGCTCTATTATGTCGATATGGTATCGATCCAGCGAGCACTTACGGCACTTTTAGTGGTTGCACAGGCGGCGTTTGCTGTGGCGACATTTGGCTGGTTCCTAGGGCTTATTATTGCGGCCTTCGTGGCACTTGAATACGGTGCCACTGCGCGGCTTGGTCTAATTCGTTCGCTCTCTATGAAACTATTTGGCAAGATTGAACCGAAGGCATTAGTCTTCTGTGAAAAGTACGCAGCAGTGACGAAGTTTATCCGCTCGCTGGTGATTCAGGCGCTGGAGCTTGAGATACATTCTCGTGATGAGCTTGAACATGTCATTACTAATCTCGAAGAACACTTGATTAGCGGAGATGAAAAAAAGTCGCTACTCTCCATTCTTTCTCTGTCTGAAAAGACTGTTCATGACGTTATGACGCAACGGGGTGCTATCGTGAGTGTCAAAAAACATGAAATGCTCGGACCACTTGTACTCGACGACCTGCACAAGTCAGGGCATAGTCATTTTCCGGTCATTGATGGAGACCTTGATCATATCGTAGGTATTCTTCATATCAATGATTACTTGACGATTGATACAACCAAAAAACATACGTCAAAAGCCGAATCAGCTATGAATCCTAATGTACTTGCTGCTTCAGAAGATACAAGCCTAGAGCAGGCGCTTCAGATGCTTCTTGAGGCACACCACCATACGATGATTATTACGAATGACAGCGGAGCAACAGTTGGACTTGTTACGCTGCGGGATATTTTACTGGAAGCCTTTGGGCGATCATTTACCAAAAAATAATTTGCTCTAGGCGTTTTCTACGGCTTGGCGACCAATACTGACAATATGTTTTTGACGGAACTTAGCGAATGTTTCTTTGTCCATGCCATAGCGTTTGATATGGCTAGTAATGTATTCACTGCCAAGGAATCGCGGCAATATCACATAGCTTGCGCCGTGATCATATAGCGCTAGAGCATCTTCGTATGTATTTGCGTGGCAGATGAAGGTGACCTCTGGGTTATACCGGTGCAAATAAGAAAGAATGAGTTTATTGACACTGATATCCATGATGGTACTCGCCACAAACCCCGCTCGCCCGGCGTTGATGTCTTCCATAAACTCACTATCGGTTGCATCGCCGTACGCATGTCGGATGCCCTGAGCTTCTAAATGTTCGATAATTTCAGGGTCGTAATCCACGACCAGGTAGCGCCGACGGGTATCGCGAAATAGTTGCAAGAATTCATGGCCGCCATGATGGTAGCCAAACAGAATTGCTTGGTAAAGTTGCTGCTTCTTAGGACGTTCTTTGATATTGCGTCGCTCAAAGATTCTGAGTGCCCGTTCGAATTTATGGTACAGAGTATTGTCGTATTGCATGAGATAGGAGCTTACGCCGATTGTGATCAGTGCAACAAGCGTGACAATACTGGCAGCCTTATCGTCAACAACGCCAAGCTGATTAGCAAAAACGACAAGGACGATTGAGAACTCACTGATTTGGCTAAGGTGCACACCAGTCTTGAAGCTTGTTAGTTTTGTATAACCTTGGAGGCCAAGACCAAGCATGACGAAAAACGGCTTGCCTAGAATTACAATGAGCGACAAAACGATTGCTGGTGTGATAATCTTCACAAGATCATCAAACAAAAAGCTCTCGCCGAGATAAACAAAGAAGAGTACCACGAAGAAGTCTCTGAGTGGCTTTAATCGTGCGCTCATTTCGGCCGCATAAGGAAGGCCAGCTAGACTGACACCAGCGAATAAAGCGCCTACTTCATGAGAGAATCCAGCTTTTTGGAAGAGCAATGCAATACCAAATCCCCAGGCGATCGCGAATAGAAATAGAAACTCCTGATTGCGCGCGAAGCGTTTAGAAATATGCGGCATAACAAAAGCACCAGTTACCCATAGAAGTACTCCGAGGGCGATGGCTTTTATGCCAAGCAGCCCGAGGTCGATAGCAGTAATCGCTTGTCCGTGGCCCAGCGCCGCAACAACGACAATTGCGAACGTTGCCACAATGTCATCGACCAGGATGATACCGATAGCAATCTGCCCATGCAGGCGGTTAACCTCACGCTTATCGCTGAGCATTTTTAGGATAATAATGGTGCTTGAAAAGAATAGTGCCACACCAACGATGAGCGAGGTCTTGAGGTCGAAGCCAAAAGCATGGATCGCCAGAACGCCCAATCCACCGACGGCAACTAGCAGCAAGGCGGCAGTGGCAATCGATACGCGTCCAAGGCTTCGTATAACTCCCACATTCATGCCTAGTCCAATAATGAATAGCAGCAGTGTGATACCAATCTGGCTGAAGCCCTCAAAGGCATCCTTTGCATGAATGAGGTTAAGTGCTACTGGTCCCACCAAGATGCCAGTCAAAATATAACCGAGAATAAGCGGCTGGCGTAGGAAACGCATCAATCCGGCGACAAGCGCTACGATGACAAAGACGAGCCCTAGTTCTGTAAAAATATTTCCGTCGTGCATGTTTATTTCATGTTGGTTATGTATATCTATTGTACCACTATTAGCCTCTGGCGCGAACAGAGGAAAATCGGTATAATGAGCTCTAGTTATGATTCGAATCAATGTCATCAATAGAAATTCTAGGGTCGACTACGTCTAGTTCAGCGATTAGACGGAGTATTCGACCCTGTTTAGGCTGATGATATCTTCTAGAAATACGAAAGGAAAAAGTATTTATGATACGAACACTCTCGAGTAATGTCGCTGGCAAAGTAGGCGAGATAGTTACAGTAAAAGGCTGGGTGCAGTCGCGCCGAGACCACGGTGGACTTATCTTTGTTGATCTTCGGGATCACAAGGGAATTGTACAACTGGTATTTCATCCAGATGTGAAAGAGGCATTCGAAGCAGCCGAAGACCTGCGCGATGAATTCGTGATCTCGGCAACCGGCGCAGTAAAGCAACGCGAACCAGGACTTGAAAATCCAAACATTGAAAGTGGTTCTATCGAAATCGTTGTCGATCAACTAGCCGTCTTAAACCGTGCCGAGACGCTACCGATTCAGCCGTTTGCTGAAAATCAAGCAGGCGAGGAATTGCGGCTTAAGTATCGCTACCTCGATCTGCGTCGGCCTAAGATGCAGCATATGCTAGCGCGTCGTGCAGAGATGTTTTCTCACATTCGTGACTATGTCGAATCACAGGAATTTACTGAAGTAACCACGCCAATCTTAGCAAATTCTAGCCCAGAAGGTGCCCGTGACTTCTTAATCCCGTCGCGCCTTCACGATGGCAAATTTTACGCATTGCCGCAGGCTCCACAGCAATTCAAACAGCTTCTCATGGTAGGCGGCGTGCCACGCTACTATCAGCTTGCAGCATGTTTCCGCGATGAAGATCCACGCGCAGATCGTTTGTACGGTGAGTTCTATCAGCTAGATGCCGAAATGAGCTTTGTCGAAGACGGTGAAGAAGTTCGCCAAATGTTTGATCCGCTTATCAAAAAGCTTTCGACTGAATTTGCTGGTAAGACGTTGCTTTCTGAGGATATTCCTCGTATTCCGTATGCGGAGGCAATGGAGAAGTACGGTAGTGATAAGCCCGATCTTAGATACGGCATGGAACTGACAGAACTGACAGATATCTTTGCTGAAACTGAGTTTGCGGTATTTAAAAATGCCGGGACGGTAAAAGCAATCTTGGTGAAAAATGGCCAAAGTCTTAGCCGCAAGCAAATCGATGGCTTTACGGAAATCGCGAAGTCAGAGGGTGCTGGAGGCCTTGCATATATTTCGTATGAAAATGGCGAAGCCAAAAGTCCAATCGCAAAGTTCCTTAACGAAACAGAACTTGAAGCCTTGAAGTCGCGAATGCAAGCCGAAGACGGTGATACAATCTTCTTTGGTGCCGACAAGCGCTCGGTGGTCAATAAAGTACTTGGGCGTCTTCGTGTCGAATTTGCCGATCATTTTAGCTTGAAAGATCCAAATATCATTGCACTTTGCTGGATTGTTGATTTCCCATTCTACGAGTACGACGAAACTCGTCGCCGTGTCGACTTTGGCCACAACCCATTCTCAATGCCAAAAGGCGGCCTCGATGCGCTTAACGTCTCGACTGACGAAGAAAAGCTCGCTATTTTGGCTGATCAGTACGACATGGTTATGAACGGCTACGAGATTTGTAGCGGCGGCGTGCGCAACCACAATCCGGAAGTCCTTTATAAAGTCTTTGGTCTGCTTGGTTACGATGAGCAGTATGTTGAGGATAAGTTTGGTGCGATGCTTAATGCCTTTAAGTACGGCGCTCCGCCACACGCAGGTTGTGCATTTGGTGTTGATCGTATGTTTATGGAGCTTATGGGCGAGGATAACATTCGTGAAGTCATCGCCTTTCCGAAGAACGGCTCTGGTGTTGATGTCATGATGAATAGTCCATCAACGGTCGATCCAGCACAGCTCAAAGAGCTTGGTATACACTAGACTTGCATTTTCATAAAACTTATGCTAATATAATGTTAGTCGATTTGACAAAACAAACATAACAATAGGATAATATAGATTATGGAAACATTAGTTGTTTTACTAACTATTGCGGTCATACTACTCTCAGTAGTGATCATTGCACTGCTTGTGGCTGTGATACTTGTTGTTATCAAAGTGAATCGCATCGCAAAAAGCATCGATCAGATTACTGATAATCTTGCTTCTGCGACTGATTGGCTTAGTCCGGTGAAGATTTTCTCGGAAGCCGTAAAAGCGTTTAGTAAACTTCGTAAATAATAAGGAGGATATCATGAGTAAAGCTATAAAAGTTGCATTAGCCGCTGCTGCGGGATTTGTTGCCGGAGTCTTGGTTGCTCCAAAATCTGGTAAAGAAACACGTCAGGATATTAAAGCGAAAGCCGACGACGTAAAGGCAAAGGCCGAGGAAAAAATCGAGCAAGCTAAGGGCGTTGCAAGTCGTAGCAAGACAAAAGCGAGTAGCACAACAAAGCGTGCCGAGAAGGAAGTTCGCGACATGGCAACGAGCGCTAAAGCGTCTGGCAAGGTAGTAGAAGCTGAAGCTAAAAGGCTTGGTGCTGAGGCTAAAGAACGTGCCACTCGCGTAGCCGCTGATGCTAAGAAAACGGCACAGGCTGTTAAAAAAGACGCAGAGAAGTCACTGAAGTAGTTTTACTTCGGCGTATTATCTAAGCTCTGCCATATATACCAACTGGCAACCGATTCATATGGTTGCCAGTTGTTTTTTGTGGCGATTATTTCTACCTCCTCTGGCGTGGCGCTATGACCGAGATTGTAGAGTTTGCCAATGCCGTTTCGAATACCAAGATCTCCAGTCGGAAGAGCATCAAGCCGACCCATACAAAATATCAGAAACATATGTACGGTCCAGACGCCGATGCCTTTGACTTTGGTAAGTTCATCGATAATCTCATCGTTTGAAAGAGAATCGATAGTATCGAAACGTACAGTTCCATCCAGAATCTTCCTGGCTAAGTCCTGTATGTAGCCAGCTTTTGGTCGGCTCAGACCAACGGCTCGCAACTCTTCAATATCCTTGGTTAAGATCTCTTCAGGTGAAGGGAAGTCGCCACCGAATAAATCCTTGAATCGTCCTTCAATCGTTCGCGCGGCTTTGACGCTAAGTTGCTGCGATATAATACTGTCGATTAACTCATGATAATAATTTGTATGCGGTGTGAATCCTGGTGCCGGGTAAGCATTGATAAGTTTGCCTAAAATAGGATCATTTTTCTGGAGATGATTGAGTGCAGTTTCCATTTATATTTCAATTGGCTGATCGAGACGCTGGTATTCAATATCTTGTGATTTGGCAGTTTCACCAAGCATTCTGTCTACGATGCCTTTACCTGCGTCAGAGGCAATCGCATCGTGTGTCGGGAAGGCGAGTCGCGGCTTGATGGCAAGCAAGAAGTCTACCGCCTCTCCGATTTTCATCCAAGGCGCAGCTGCAGGGATAGCCAGCACATCGACAGAACGATTCGGTGTGTTGAGTGAATCACCAGGATAGTAGACAAGATCATTGATCATGACACCGAGATTTTGCACTCGTGCCATTGATTGGTGAATAAGGGCATGTACGCCACCAAAGAATTCTAGATCAAATGGTCCAATGGTGACTTTTTCACCAGGTTCAACAGCGCGCTTATTTTCTACTTCGACTTTATCAATCACGTCGGCTGGTCCGAGTATGAGTACATCGTCATTTTTATCAAAAATCTCTGCTAGATGCTCCAGATCGAGGTGGTCGGCATGCTGATGAGTGATGACGACGGCAGCTACATTTTTTGGTGCGAGAAAATCGCTCGAGAGATTACCTGGATCGACAACCAGAACTTTCCCGTTCTTTTCGACGGTAAAACATGCATGTTCATATTTTGTTAGCTTCATTTCATACCTCCTTGAACCATTTCGTGTACTCTTTGCGAGCTTTAACAATTTTTGGATCAATCACAACAGAACAATAGGGATTTGCTGGATTGTTGGTGAAATAATCTTGATGTTCTGGCTCGGCCTCATAGAACTTTTCAAGAGGCGTTAGTTCGGTCACGATTGGATTGTCCCAGTGATTTTCTGCCCGCTCAATCGCTGCTTCAAATTCAGCTTTCTGCTCGTCATTTTCATAAAACATCGCGCTGCGATATTGTGGCCCGACGTCGTTACCTTGGCGGTCTTTGGTTGTCGGATCATGGATCAGAAAGAAAATATCAAGAATAGTTTCTTTGGGAATGATAGTTTCATCAAATGTTACTTGCACACTCTCAGCATGGCCGGTTGTGCCGGTCGCTACTCTGTAATAGTCAGCGTCTTTTTCGATTCCGCCAGCATAGCCTGAGATAGATTCTTCAACTCCTTTGAGCCGGCGAAATACGGCGTCTAGGCACCAGAAACATCCTCCTGCAAGTGTATAAGTGGTCATACTCCTATTATACGCCGGTATAATGAAGAGAATGAATAACAACAGATTTAGCGAACTATTAAAACAGCAAGGCGAAGAGCTGTATCGCACCATGCCATGGCGGGAAGACACCAGGGCCTATTATGTGCTGGTGAGTGAACTGATGTTGCAACAAACGCAGGTCTCCAGGGTGATTCCAAAGTTTGAGGTGTTTATCGAACGTTTTCCAGATGTGAAAAGCCTGGCAGAATCAAGCCTCGCTGATGTACTGAAGCTTTGGCAGGGGCTTGGTTATAATCGCCGAGCGAAATTCTTGCACGAAGCAGCGAAACACATTATTGCCAAGGGATCTTTTCCTGATACTTTTCCTGAGCTAATGAAGCTACCGGGTGTCGGAAAGAATACGGCCGGAGCTATTTTGGCGTATAGCTTCAACCAGCCGAGTATATTTGTGGAGACAAACATACGCACGGTCTATATTCATCATTTCTTTGCAGATAATTTTGAGGTTGACGACAAAGAGATCATACAGTTGCTCGAGCAAACGATTGACCGCGAACATCCACGCGAATTTTACTGGGCACTGATGGACTATGGTTCTTGGCTCAAGGCGAGGGGAGTAAAGAATATTGGCCAAAGTAAGCACTATAAAAAACAGGCACCGCTGAAGGGGAGTGTGCGGGAGGTGCGCGGCGCCATTGTGAGGGCGCTCAGCGGTATGGACGCGAGTGAGAAAGAATTGAGAAAAGTACTGGAAGCTGATGAACGTTTTGATCTGGCACTGAGCGGGCTGGTACGGGACGGCATAGTCAGCGAGCACGGTAAAAAACTCCATTTGACCAAATAGCACGGGAATTGAGATAATAGGAGTATGTCACGAAGACTACTTATCTTTCCTGTTGTTGCACTCCTGCTTGGCGGACTGCTTAGTGTTATGCCAATGCACGCAGCACGTGGTGCGGATGTCGTGACGGATAAGCAGCTCACATTGATCCGCAACAACTGTACTGACCTTAAGGTGACACTGACTCGTATCCAGAATAGTGACCTGTCACTCCGTATCAATCGAGATTCGCTCTATCAAGCGATGGCGAATCAGCTGATGGTTCCACTGAATCAGCGAATTGCATCGAATCAGCTCGATGGTACAGATCTGATTACAATTACAGCTAATTTCAAAGATGCAGATAAGAATTACTACAATGCGTATAAGTCATACGCAAATGCAATGTCAAATGCGATTAATATCGATTGTACGCGCCAGCCATCTCAGTTTTACGATGCCGTTGCGGAAGCTCGTACGCAGCGCCAACTATTTTACCAAGCAGACCAGACAATGGTTCGCCTGATGAACGAGTATCGGACACAGTTTACTGTATTTAACAAACAAACTTTAAAGGACCAAAGCAATGGATGAGCAACCTATCGTACCGAAAGAAATACTAGCCGTTGCTCATGAGGAGAAGAATCATCGTCTTGTGACCTTTATTGTGTCGAGCATGGCTATAGCAATCGTACTCGTCCTAGCTTCACTAGCACTGTATGTAAGCAGTGGTGCTGAGCAGCTTGACCTTAGTCGTCCCGGACTTGCTCAAGTTCGCCAGCAGGTACAGGCGGACAATCAGACGCTCGAGAGTTTTCCCTCGGATGGAGTACTTGATGAGAAGTCATTGTCTGAATTTGCAAAAATGTACGATAAGGCAGCTGAACAGATCAATAAAGTGAAGGCATTTAACGACGATCCACTAAGTCCTGCTTCATTGCAGATTGACGCAAAGTCAGCCAATACAAATACGACACTTGGCGATTAGGAATTATTTCTTGGCCTTATTTGCAGAAGCTGGCAGTACAGCGAGCGCGATATTGTTTTTCTCGAATGCTAGATGAAGACGCCGACGCATTTCAGCGATGACCGCCCATTGATCAGATGGTTGTGTTTTGCCACTGATGATTACTTCTGTAGAATTACCGGTAATATCCCCGAGGCTCACAAAGGCTGGTGCCTTGATAATCTTGTCTTTCCAATCGTCTTCAAGGGCAAGCTCTTCACCTGTTTCGTCAATGATATCGGCTAAAGCATCGATATCGGTCGAAGGCTGAACGAGCAGAGTGAATCGAGCCATCGAGTAGCCCATTGTCTTATTGATGACATGTTGCACCATACCGTTAGGGAAGTAATGAACGTTGCCTTCGGTATCGCGGAGTACAGTGCTTCTGGTACCGATTTTCTCGACAGTCCCTGAGAAGCCGTCAATATCGATGATGTCGCCAACCCGATATTGGTTCTCGGAAATGATAAAAATACCACCAAGAAAGTCTTTGATGAGTGACTGCGCGCCAAAGCCGAGTGCGATGCCGACAATTCCGGCACTCGCAAATAGCGGCGCGAGAGCTGTATTAAGCTTTGGTCCATATAACTCAAGAAGAATTGCATAGATAAATGTAGCAACAACAATAATCTTCCAGATCGTACTAAAGAGTCCACCGAGGGTTTTCTGTCGTTTTTCGATATCTTTTTTGTGCCATTCGCGGTGTCTGGCGCCTTTGACAATACGATGAGTTGCGAGGTGTACTGCTCGGGTTCCAAGTATATATGCGGCAGCCGCAACGATAAATATACCCACAAGATTAAAGAAATGGTCATTCATCCAGTGATGTAAGATCTCCATATGTGGTAGTATAGCACGTGGTATGGACATTTTCAGGGATAAGCACAACCAGGAAGTTATCAAAATATTGTGTGATGGCGGTATTGGAGTTCTACGCACGGACACTATATACGGCATTGTTTGTGCTGCAAGTAATGAAGTGTCCGTAGATCGTATATATGCCCTGAAGGGGCGTGACGATACTAAGTCGCCAATTGTTTTGATTGCCTCTACCTCCCAAATGTTTGATGCGCCCGACGAAGATGAACGGGCACTTCTCGATACTGTGTGGCCAGGTAAGGTGAGTGTTATCATAAATTCAAAGAATGCCCCAGAGTGGATTACGCGGGGCAATGGCTCGGTAGCGTATCGCCTTCCAGCCGATAAAGCTTTAAGAGAACTGCTTGAGAAGACGGGACCACTCATAGCGCCAAGCGCCAATAAACAGGGTGAGACGCCGGCGACAAGCATAAAGCAGGCTCAGGATTATTTCGGTGAGACCATAGATTTTTACATTGATGAAGGTGAAGTGACTGACAATACACCGTCTCAATTGCTGCGAATTAATTCCGGCGGGGAAGTCGAGCGGCTGCGATGAATCCAGATGACTTTATCATCACACGCAAGCGGAAAAAATATAAATTCGCCAAGTTCTTTAATGCCGAAAATTGTTTTGAATTTGATGAGTGGGACAAACGCTCGGTTGATGTAGTTGAAATTGGTGCGGGGACGGGTCTATTTTCGGTTGAACTGGCTACGAGACACTCGGAGAAGTTATTTGTCGCCGTTGATGTGAAGGCTGATCGTCTGCAAAAAGGTGCCTACGAAGCACTCGAACGCGGGCTGAAGAATGTTTTCTTTGTTCGGGCTCGGGCAGACCAAATCGATGAGCTTTTTAAAGGGGGTTCACTCGAAAACATATGGCTGACTTTTCCCGACCCATTTCCACGCACTCGCTCCGAGCGCCGCCGCATGACACATCCGATTTATCTGGAAAAATATGCCAAACTTCTCAAAAAGTCAGGTAGTTTTTATCTGAAGCACGATAATGTGGAGTTTTTTCACTGGAGCCTTGAGCAGATAGTGGATGAAAAATGGAATATTCAGGAACTTAGTTTTGATCTGCATGAATCAGAGCTTTCAGATGATTATAAAATCCTTACGACGTACGAAAAGCGCTGGCTTGGCGAAGGGTTGAGGACTAATCTTGTGAAGGCAGATCTGTTACGAAGCAGATAGCCTAAGACTTTTGCTGTCTGCGCCATGCTGGTTCGGCTTGCTCAAGCATGTACTTCAGGCTTTTTTCTGGATTGGCAAATTCTGGGCGTTCGCGGAGGTCGCGAAGCAAGCGCCTTCCGATACAGGTAGCAAGAGGGGTGGGTATATCGTAGCGAAGTGTATCAAAATCATTAAAGTCTGGCGAGGCTGCATAGATTCCCTCAAGAATAATGACGGGCGATGGTGTAATGTCACCGCTACATACTGGTTCGCAAGGGCCGAAATCAATTGTCCGCCGTTGGATAGTCTCGCCAGCCTTGAGTCGTTGTAAGTCCTGGGCCATTGTTGCCGTGTCATATACAATCGGATGATCCCATTCAGACCACTCTTGGCCACTGTTGTATGCTCGTAGCCACGCTGCACCGCGATGATAATCGTCAGTCGATAGCACAGTGCTTGCGATATCCCAGCTCGAAAGCTTTGCCTGCACCTCACGTACAATAGTCGATTTACCGGAGCCGGAGCGCCCACAAAGTTGCACAACAACGGAAGGTGATTTCATGTAAGCTTGGGCAATTTCCAGGGCGACGACATCAACGTCAAGATCAGCTTGCGGAACAAGTGCCTCTTTACCCTCGTTTTGTCGTCGGTAATCCAGGTGAGCTAACCATTCGTTATCTGCAGATTTATCTCCGGTTACTTCAGCGAAGTGGGGTCCGTGTTGTTCGGTAAATTGTGCCCAAGCGATTGGATCTTCTGACTCAACTTGCACGTAGCCATCATCATAAAAATCAATAGCCACATGATTATTCATGGCAGTCCGAAGCTTTCTGAGATAAGGGACATCGGGGGATTTGTAGTAGCGATAGAGCTCTGGTGATACTTCCACCTCAACTTCAAGCCGATCGAGGCCTTGATCGGTGACAGTGCCACGATCCTTGAGGGTCGCCATATAGCATAGCTCACCATTTTTGAATGTTTCGCGGAATCTCAGACTGAAATCTTCGCTTGGATGACTCAGGTAGAACTGCTCAATTGGCATTGCTTTTTCTCGTAGGTCGATCAGAGTGGAAGGAAACAGCGGAACGTATTTTCGTTCAATCTCACGAGATGGATTTTGCTCAAACTCAGAGTTACTAACAATTGTTTCGATCATATAGTGTGTCCCTTCATAGTCTTATATAACAGATGACATGTTCATAATAATGTGATAAGTTGTTGATGTATAGAAAGTATAATTTGACTCAAATATGTTTGACCAGAAAATCTTAGAGCACCATATTCAAAAACATATTGTTGGCGTGCTGATGCATCAAAAATATGCACGTTTTCGCGATATGCGACCACCAAAAGTCGACACCAATCTCTACAGCTACCACTTAAAACTCTTACAGAAAAATGGCTTCGTTGACAAAACATCTGAAGGCTACTACCTAGGAATAAACGGTATAGTATTTGTTGATCGAGTAAGTGTAAAGTCACTCAAAGTTCGTACGCAGCCGAAAATCGTTACTATGCTGGTTATCCAAAATTCTAATGGTGACGTACTGCTCTTTAAGCGCAAACGTCAGCCATTTACCGATACCTGGACGTTGCCATACGGTAAGCTGCATATCGACGACAAAACTATCGAGATGGCAGCAAAGCGTGAGGCTGCTGAGAAACTTGGGCTTGAAATAATTTCGCCGCAACATGCTGGCGAATGTTATATCCGTATTCGTCATGAGGGCGAAGTTATTATGAGTACGCTTGCCCATGTATTTTATTTTGAAACTGACGATGTTATCGAAACCGATCGGATCAAGTGGGCGAGACCGCATAAGCTTTCGCAGTATGATCTGGCTCCAGCTGTCGAGCAAATTGTTGCCCGCACTTTCTTCCGCGATCCATATTTCTTCGAGGAGTACATGGAAGACTGGTAGAATAAGGATAAATGGAAACACGAAAAAAATGGTTAGGTATTGCTCTTATATGGGCAGTTGCAGGCGCACCAAACGCGACGATTATTAGAACCGCAGTCGACATAGTCGATCCATTTATGTGGAATATCATCCGACTGACTCCGGTATTTCTCGTGACGTTGCCCTGGATTATAAAGACATGGCCAACTATTCGTAAGCCAAAAGTGTTTCCGTATGTGCTAAGTTCTGGCCTGTCGATGGCAGTTGCGCTCGTCTGTCTTGTATTAGCCATAAAGACTTCGCAAGCAAGCTATGTATCGATTATTACACTCTTGATTCCGATTGCAACAATCGTGCTCTCGTCATTTTTCCTCAAAGAGCGTATTACTCGCCGCGCGGCGGCTGGTGTGGCGCTTGCCGCATTGGGTGGAATGACACTGGTAGTCCTGCCGCTAGCACTTGCAAAGGGGGCGATCTCATTTTATCCGCTGGCGACACTGTTTGGGCTCATCAACTGCTTTAGCTTTGCTCTTGCGATGGTATTAATTCGACGCTGTGATCAAGTTGCGCATGTTCCACTCGCAGCGACTATTGGCATAGGAGCACTATTTACGGTGATCATTAGTGGATTACTCTTCTTCGTGACCGGACACGCAGCACATCCTGTTCGGATTAATGAATCTGTCCTGTGGGCAGCACTGTACTCTGGGGCATGGGTAGCCCTGATCGGACGTATCCTCAATGTACAGATTTTCGAAAAACTTGGCGCAGCCACCAGTGGTGCTATCGTTTATTTCGAGACACTTCTCGCCATCATTATTCCGGTGTTTGTGCTGCATGAAAAACTCTCCATTACGATGGTGGTTGGAGGCATATTTATTCTTCTCGGGCTTTATATCATTGAACATCACAAGCATTCGCACGCTCGGTTGCATTTTGTATGGCATCGTTCGTAGAATAGAAGTATGAAGATAGACGACTATTCCAAAAAAGCACTCCAGACTCTGAGCGATGATTACGCATTCGGCGACATTACTCCGCAAATGATGGGTATGGTACTAGGACTTTCCGATGAAAGCGGTGAAGTGCTCGGTAAGTTTAAAAAACTATTGCGTGACAAAAAGGGAGTATTGACTGATGAGGATAAGAAGGAAATCCTCAAAGAAATTGGTGATATCTTGTGGTATGTCAACGCAGTCGCTCACTTGCTTGGTTCAAATCTTGAGGATGTAGCTCAGAAAAATAATGAAAAGCTACTCAGTCGCAAAGAGCGTGGTGTATTAAGTGGTAGCGGCGACAATCGCTAAGACTATTCGTGTGCACTTGGATGCATGCGGTCAAAAAACTCTTGAGCAGTCGTTGCTATTTCTTCGCGAATTTCATTCAGCTTGGGACCGAGCTCAAGAGGATGTACGGTCTCTAGGCTGCCATTGCTACCATCGCTTCGAAGGACAAGGTGAGGTTTTCCATTGTCGGTGGTGCGGCGCATTAGAGCAAGCCAGGATGACTTACCCTCAATAACTGGCTTTGGGTCATCGTAAAGCACGAATTCGTCGTGTCGGTTGTATAGGACTACCCAAAAGCGATCTGGCGCCCAAGAAGGAGCGTACTCATAAAATGAATCTGACTCTTCTTCTAGGAGCTCTCCTTTTATTGAGGCGGCGTAGGCAAGTCGCGCAAGAGTATGTTTCCGCTCCTCAGGGTCACACTTAGGAGCAAATTCACCACTGAGTGCATCATAGAATAGGGGATGAGGCTGAAAGTCGAATGCTGGCATGTGAAAATTATAAAAATTTTAAGTTTTTGTCAATTCAGCGCGTACCCAACTGTCGATAGAGCCCGCACCCATGCAGAGCACAAGCTTGCCTCTGTCACGTGCTTTTTGAACGACTGTCCAGAGATCATTATCAAGATCAGCGATATGGATATTTGCGAGGTTCTTTGTAAGCTCATCTGGCGTGAGGATGTCAAGACTGTCGTCTTCACGGCTAAGATACGTTGGGAGCCAATAAGTTTCTTCTGCATTTTTAAATATCGCATCGGTGTATTGATCACGGATTTCATGCTGGCGAATGTTTTGATGCGGCTGATAGATAAGCACGACATGATCTGATAACTCTCGGGCCATCTGCAAAGTTGCAGCGATTTCAGTCGGCGTGTGGCCATAGTCGGTGTAGAGGTTGTCGGCTAACTTCTCAAAGCGGCGGTTCGTACCCGGAAATGATGCGAGCACTGCCGAGGCCTCATTCTTACTAGGGAAGCGCTCTTCCTTTGCAAGGTATTCGGTTGCTTTGATGACAAGAGTTCCATTGCGGCGATTGTGCGCACCGGCGAGCTGTATATCTTTTACTTCATCGTCGCGCAAAAGCCATGAATTTCCTGGCGTTTCGATATTTGTGGCATCGTTTGCCCACATAATGACTTGCTGGCTTTGAGCGGCAAACTGACTAAAAGCATTGAAATAATCCTTTTCAGTGGGATAAGTATCGGGATGGTCGTACTCGACCGACGTGACGAGGGAAAGATAGGGCGAAAAATGTAAGAAATTGCGGTCAAACTCATCGCATTCATATACAAAATAATGGCTTTTGGGATCGAATTTCCCACTTGGACCCCACGAAAGAGTGGTGCCAATAGAATAACTTACCGGGATGCCGAGTTGCTTCAGTACCCAAACCATCATGCCAGTTGTCGTGGTCTTCCCGTGTGTGCCGGCAACAGCGATGAGTTTGAGGCCTTTTTCGGTGATAATATGGGCGAGCAGTTCATCGCGCTTGGCGGTTTTGATGCCAAGCTCGCGTGCGGCTTCGAGCTCTGGATGGTCTTGTGGTAGTGCGGCTGTATAGACAAACCAATCGATCGGTTGATCTACATGTGAAGAGCGTAAAAAATCTCCAGACTGGTCAAATGAAATCTCTACTTCACGCTTAGAAAGCTCACGAGTCATAAGACCTTCGCTCATATCGGAGCCAAGTATCTCATAGCCAGCGTCGTGTGCAATTTCAGCAAGGGGGCCTATCCCAACGCCACCTATGCCGCTAAAGTATATGCGCATATCTGTAGTATATCCTTTCCGGGGAAAAGATGTAACATGCCACAACGCTAATGGTATACTAAAAGACAGTAATAAAGGTGGAGCATTCTTAGAGTAGGTGGCGGACAAAAGACGTGTCAGGAAAAGTATTAAGCAGTTGCAGCGCGTAAAAACGTGGCAGCTAGTGATCTTATTGATTTTGATGGTTCTCATGACAGCGACGCTACTGCGTCTTAATAACGTCGGCATGATCGAGCGACGTACGGCAGTGCTTGAAGCTGACAAAACGGGTAATAGTGAGGATATACAAAACAACCTCTTTGCGCTTCAACGGTGGAGCGCGGGTCATATGAATGCAAGTACAGGCGCGTTCTACCTCGAGAATAGCTACAACCAAGCGGTTAAGAAGGCTATCAAAGCCGCAGCAAACGATGATGTCACAAAGACAACAGCCTCTGTGCGTGCTAAGATCGATGCTACATGCCAAAGGCAGTGGTCGGGATATGGAGTCGGGTATTCACAGTGTTATGTGGCTGGTCTCAATAAGTATTTACCAGCTCACAGTACCGCTGCGTCCGTACTACAGCTACCGAATCCACTCTTGTACCGACAGGATTTTGCTAGCCCACTTTGGTCGCCAGATTTTGCTGGGTGGAGCATCGTCGTCTGTCTCGTCATAGCCATGATCATACTTCTGCGCATCATTAGCCTCTTAATACTAAAAGCCATGCTTCGCAGGCACTACAGTAGTATTTAGAGCTTGTCAGGTGTTGACAGAGGCCGCTAGAGGCGGTAGGCTAGTCCTTGTAAGAACTAATAGGAGGTATTAACCACAATGGCTTACAGTCACACTAATTCAAAGGGCGTTACTTACTACCTACACAAAACTGAAGTAACCCTTCGCGGTGGCAAACCACAAACAATTTACTTCTTTGCTAAGGTAGAGAAGAATGCAAAAGGTACTCCAGTAGACCTTCCTGCAGACCGAGTTGTTAAGGAAAACCCACGCAACGGTTTCCTTACTGTTTCGAAAAAGAAATAATCAGGTCTTACTGATAGAATTTCCGCCGGGCCTTGAGCTCGGTGGATTTTTATGTGGAAAAACGCTTGCGCTTTATTTAGCAAAGGTGTTACAGTAATACAAAACAAACAGGTGCCAAAATTGCCCCGATTTGGAGCGGTTCCTGTTCGTAGAGCCAGGTCCCGCTCCGGGGGCTTTTTTATTTGTAAGCATTGGTACTATACTAGATAGATATGAAAGCTATGATCGAGGTCAAAGACTTGAAAAAGCGTTACGGTGACAAGCAAGCCGTCGACGGTATCAGCTTTGACGTTAAAAAAGGGGAGATATTCGGTATTTTGGGACCGAATGGCGCAGGGAAAACAACAACACTTGAGATGATGGAGACGCTGCGTGAGATTGATAGTGGCGTGGTCAAAATCGATGGAATTGATGTCAAGAAAAACCCGCAAAAGATTAAATATATCATTGGCGTGCAGCCGCAGACGCCGGCATTCCAGGATAAGACTCGCCTGACTGAGGTGATAGAGATGTTTGCCGCAGCATACGGTGAAAAGGTTGATCCGATGGAGTTCCTGCGTGACGTAGACCTAGAGGAGAAGGCAAAGAATTTTGTGGAAGATCTTTCGGGTGGTCAAAAGCAGAGATTGTCGATCACCACTGCTCTCGTGCATGGTCCAAAAGTCTTTTTCCTTGACGAGCCGACGACCGGACTTGATCCGCAGGCGCGCCGTAATCTCTGGGAATTGATCGAAAAGGTTCGCGCAAAGGGTATTTCCGTCGTTATGACAACGCACTACATGGACGAAGCGGAAATACTGTGTGACCGTATTGCTGTGATGGACGAGGGTAAGATTATTGCACTTGATACGCCAAAAAACCTCATTAAGGCGCTCTTGAAGCGTGGATTTAAAAAAGAGCAGCACGTTGAGCAAGCAAACCTCGAGGATGTCTTTATCGATCTGACAGGAAAGGCGTTGAGGGAAGGGTAAGGCTATGAAGAAAGCATTTTACACCATTGGAGTATTTTACAAGATCAATACGAAGCGCTTTTTCCGTGATCGGCTTGCGCTCTTTTTCGGTATCGGTTTCCCGCTGATTTTCCTATTTGTTTTCGGTGCTTTAAATGGCGGCGGCAACAGTGTCTCGTTCAATGTTGCGCTGATTAACAAGTCTGATAGTTCATTCGCTAAAGAATTTACGAAAAATATAAAAGACAGCAAGGTACTGAAAGTTAACAAGGAAGTAACAACTCTTTCAGAGGCGGAAGACAAGATGAGCCGTTCCGAGATCGATGCAGCGATCGTGTTGCCAGAAGATTTTGGTCACGTAAAGAAGGGGGCGCAGTATCCAAGCGGCCGGGCCGAAGTATTGTACACCCAGAATAATCAAGCATCTGGACAAGCTCTTGGTTCCATCCTGAGTGCCGAGTTTAAGGGCATTAACGGAAAATTTACGAAGACCGTTGAGCCGTTTAGTGTTAAGACAGAGCAGCTTTCCAAGAAAAGTCTGACAGCCTTCGACTACACATTTGCCGGTCTGCTCGGATTTGCCATCCTCGGTATGGGAATCTTTGGTCCTATCAATGTCTTCCCGGAGCTAAAAAAGATGGGTATCTTGCGTCGACTCAGCACGACGCCGTTACGCGTCTGGCAGTACTTTGTCTCGATCATGCTTGGGCAAGCGACGACAGGACTTATCTCTCTAGCAGTGATGTTTGCCGTTGCGATCGGTGTGTTCCACCTCAAGGTAGCGGGAAATTACTTTGAGCTCATCGCCTTTATTGTCTTTGGTATTATCATGATCCTTGGTATCGGCCTTGCACTGGGTGGCTGGGCGAAAAATGAACGCCAGGCTGCACCGCTATCGAACATTATTGTTTTCCCAATGATGTTCCTCTCTGGTACGTTCTTCCCAAGATATTTGATGCCAGAATGGCTGCAAAACCTTTCAGGATTTTTGCCGTTGACTCCAGTTATTGATGGCATTCGCCTGATTGCAACCGAAGGCGTGCATCTGACAGCAATCTTACCGCAGATCGGCCTTATTGCTGGCTGGATGGTGATCGTGTATCTGATCGCCTTCAAGGTCTTCCGCTGGGAGTAGACGCGCAGCATATTGACTTTTCATACTGTTTATGGTAATATCACGGTATGAAAACATCGTCACATGATTTTGGCGAACAAGAGCCCCTTTTTGAGACTCCTGTGACTCATGATTTGATTGATGATGCAGAACTTCCTGAATCAACACGCTTTGAATATGCAAAATCTATAGTACAGCTGCAGCGTGAGCGACGCATACGGAAGGATGCTGGACCGGCCTTGCGCTCGGCTGCGCATGCAGAGCTCGGTGGCGGTGTTGCCGAGGTACTTGAAGAGCCTGATAAATGGTACGAAAAGTACATTGATAGCTATAGTGACAAGCAGCTTGATATTAAACGTGCATTCGAACAGTTTAATTTGCCGCAATTACATCCTATGGCGATCAGTCAAATGCGTTCGGATGAGCGGATAATATTGGCGCTACATCTCCGAACTTTTGATAGGGAGCTTGAGAATAGGATTCATATCTTTGGAACAGAGGGCGGATTCGCCGGACCTCATTTTGCTCGTTATGGTTTTACGAGCGATGAAGAGGCGAGCCAATACGCGCAGCAATTAAAGGAGTTTCGCCGTGATTTCTTACAAAGTGATATTTGGGAAACTGTGCAGTGGATTGATGTCGGTAGTCGCACAAAAGAGAACGATGTTAAGCGTCACCACGGTAGAATACCGTACGTGATTCACGATACGAAAAATAGGAAACTCCGTATCCACTACGAGTTTCCACTTGAGCACCAATCGGTCGCATAAGACTTATTTGAAAAGCTGTCTTGGTGGGGCTGGATGGGATCGAACCATCGACCAACAGGTTATGAGCCCGCTGCTCTAACCCCTGAGCTACAGCCCCAACCAAGATAGTCTTTCAAATATTTCTTAGCTTAGTATACCCCAAGAGAGCAAGCGATGTAAGGGGTTATATACGGCACCAATTTCCTAGTGGTATAATTGTAAGTGAAATATATCATGCAAAACAGAAACATCCAAAAATTTCTCTATCACCTTCGTCATCAGTATGCCACGACGAATAATGCAGTTATTGCCGCGGCGGCATTTATTGCCATATCGTGGGCGTGGGGTTCTGTGAGTGTAATGGAGCGAAACTATCAGCTTGAACGGGAAATTAATGATAAGCAGCAGCAATTGAAGCTTGTGCAGCTGGAGACGGATACGCTTAAGTATGAGCAAAATTACTACCAGAGTGATGAATACAAGGAACTGGCCGCACGTCGTGATCTTGGGCTCGTAAAACCAGGCGAGAAAGTACTTATCTTGCCACCAAACACAAAGGCGGCCGAAGATGAAGATAAGTCACATGCCGTACGCCCACAGAGGGTAACATCTGATAATTTCAAGCAATGGATTAATTTCCTGACTGGCCGTAATACGAGTAGCGACTTGCAAGAGTAGCCCACCTCTGATAGAATGATAGTTGTATCGCGGGGTGGAGCAGCCCGGCAGCTCGCGTGGCTCATAACCACGAGGTCGCAGGTTCAAATCCTGCCCCCGCAACCAAGAAAAAATGATTACCATCTGGTAGTCATTTTTTCTTTGAAAATCTGATAGGAATACCATCTTAAATAGTAAATTCTGTCACTGAATGGTAGTGATAAATCTTACATACAAGTAATTCCAAGAAACCTATACTGGAGGTACTCAGTAAAGGAGGTAAGATATGACTGATGAGAAACGAGAGACCGTAGTAGTAGAAGGTGACAGGCGAAATAGCGCAGTAGGATGGATTGTCGGAGTGATAGTAGTCATCTTGATAATACTGTTCTTGATGACAGGTGGGTTCGGTTTATTTACTGGTGGAAGTGATAATGCACCACAGGGTGGCAATAATACCAGTATCCAAGCGCCTAATACTGTTAACGGTCAGCCTTCGACAGGCAAATAGAACGCGTGTACGTCGTATAATGAAGGCATGAAGCTTCATCGGACGACCGGGAAACCGGATTGGACTGCCATACCGGCAGTCCAACACACTCGATTCCAAAGACTCGCCGCTTTTACTGGCGGGATACTGACACCAGCGAATGTCATAACCGTCACTGGCCTCATAATTATTTTGATTGGCCTTGGCCTTATTCTTCAAGCGCGCTATGAAGCAGGAATGGTGCTTCTTGTCATTGGTCGTTTGCTCGATGTAGCTGATGGTGTAGTAGCTGATAAAACTGGTACGAAAGCCCCGCTTGGTGAGGCGCTCGATGCCGGCGTCGACAAAATAGTGACCTTTCTAACAATTATAAGTTTCTATGTGGCGCATGTCGCTCATTGGAGTGTTATTACTGTGCTTATACTTCCGCAAGTAATAACGCTTGGTATTATTTTCTATCTACATCGGATAGGTAAAGCAGTGCACCCTACCCGCATAGGTAAGCTTAGTATGGCGATGTTATGGATAAGTATTATTGGGTTGCTTGCCCTCCAGGTGTGGAAATTCCCTCTAGTGACAGTATGTACTGCGATTACCATAGGACTATCAATAGTTTTCGGTGTAATTGCGAACTGGCAATATGCCACTGGACGGGATTAGATCGGCTCGTCTTTGAGGCCGAGGCGATATCCTAAATAGCTTGCTATCAAATGAAGTAAAAACCAAACTACAAAAATCCATACATATTGCCATGGTGTCAGAATAACGAAAAAGAGTGATATAGCGACACTTCCAACGACATAATCCAGCTGATCAAATGGTAGCCAGCTATGACCGGATTTAATGTCATTTTTACGTTTGAAAAAACTTTCGATTGCATCACCGCCACGTGCCCCAATTCCGAAGAGAGGTCCGAGCAGTAACGTGGGAAGAGTAGAATAGTCAATATTGTTAGGAAGGAACGGGAGGAAATGAGGGTAGCTAATGACAATCCACTGCTGAAGCCAAAGGACAAGCGTGGCGACAAGTATGCCGCTGATTAGGCCGCGCCATGTCTTGTGTGAGCCGAAAATCCGATGACCACCAAGTGATTTACCAAAATCAAGTGGTGCCTCAAACTGTTTAAGGATTGGAAGGGCGGCTGCAAAAACGGGAGTCGCATTGGCGACTGCCGCTGGAAGGAGAAACCATAAAGCAAATGCTATATCGTGAAACATCTTACCTTTAGTATACTCGACTATATGAACTACACGAGGATTGCAGTGATTTATAATCCGAATAGTACGGGGCCGAGTAAGGAAATGGCTGAAGGATTTGTGGCTGCGCTACATAAACGGAAGCCACGTGCAAACATAGAACTTATTGCTACCACTCATGCTGGCCATGCAGAAGAGTTGGCGTATTCTATCGCCACTACTTCCGAGCGGCCGCTAATTATCTCGTCGAGTGGTGATGGTGGTTATCATGAGGTAGTAAATGGGGCTCTTAAGGCTCAGTCGGAGGGCCATTATCCAACTACTGGGCTTCTGCCGGCAGGCAATGCCAATGACCATTATCATAACCTACATCAAGATGAGCTGATTGAGCAGATCATAAAAAAGAGAACACGGTCGATCGATGTACTGAAGCTGACTGGCGTAGTAGAGGGCAAATCAATCGAACGATACGCACATTCATATATTGGTTTTGGTCTGACGCCAGTGGTAGGTCATGAACTCAATAAATATAAACTCAATCCGCTTAATCAGATATGGATCGTGATTCGTTCAATCCTAACACTAAAGCCAGTCCACTTGCGCATTAATGGCACTGTTCGTTCATACAATAGTGTTATTTTCAGTAATGTCGAACGAATGGCAAAAGTACTCAAAGTTTCACAGCGCCCGAGGGTCGCGGATGGTAAGTTTGAGGTAACCTTGTTGCGTCGACGTAATTTGCCACGACTCTTTTTATTACTTTTTAAAGCTACGCTTGGTGGTATGAAAGAGGATAAGCAGGTGAAGAGGTTTTCACTTGAAACGGTCGCTGACACCCTCGCTCAGGCTGATGGTGAAGTTATTCAGTTTGATGCCGACACAACAATAACTATTATGATTCAGCCGGACCGTCTTCGGTGTCTGGTTTAAAGTTTGGTTAAAGTGAGTGGTAAATAACTCTGCAGTATAGGTTGCTCGATATCCTATTGTCTCGCTCAGTGCTATACTAAAGATAGTAACAAGGAGGTGTTATGAATAAGATTGTAGTGGTCGTAGTAGTGGCATTGATTATCATTGTTGGTGGAGCGGCATTGATTTACGCGAACAAAGGAAATCCGTATAATAATCCAGCGCCAAACACTTCGACAGATATGAATAATATGAACATGAAGTCGAAAAATTCATCCTCTTCATCAAATCCGCAAGCAACTAATTCTGTAACAATTCAAAACTTTGCGTTTAGTCCATCTGCGATTACTGTCAAAAAAGGAACAACAGTTACCTGGACTAACAAAGACTCGACGACACACACGGTAACAGAAGTTGATAGTAAGAGTGGTCCAAATAGTGGCAACCTTGAGCCAGGCAAGTCATATAGCTTTACTTTCAATACTCCTGGTATGTTTAGTTATCACTGCGCGATTCATACCAATATGACTGGTACGGTGACGGTTACAGAATAATAGTACGTCTGATGACGGCAGCGCAACGACTTGTACTGTGGATTGCCATCTTGGCATCATTTGTCGCATTTCTTGATGGGTCGGTTGTGGGGGTTGCGTTACCTCGAATTAGCGAGGAGCTCGGTGGTGATCTACTCATCCAGCAGTGGGTGAATAACGCCTATTTGATCACATTAGGTTCTCTCATTCTTGCGGCGGGTTCACTCTCTGATATCTTTGGACGTAAAAAAGTAATTGTAGCAGGATTAATTGGCTTTCTCGTAACGTCGCTTCTGTGCGCTGCTGCTCAGACCGGCGAGCAATTGGTAATCGCTCGTGGCTTGCAGGGGGTCGCCGGAGCACTACTGGTGCCAAGCTCACTCGCGCTTATCATAAGTACCTTTAGCGGCATATATCAATCAAAAGCAATAGGTCACTGGACGGCATGGACGGGGATTGCATTTATCATAGGACCACTTATTGGTGGCTTGATGGTTGATCTACTTTCATGGCGTTTGGTATTTGCGATCAATGTCATTCCTATCGCGGCAGCCCTCATATTAGCCAGTCGATTAAATATCGACGAGCAAACAAAAGAGCGAACTCGCCTTGATGTGCAAGGGGTTGTTTTAGGGGTGATAGGACTTGGTGGAGTTGTTTACGCGCTTATTGAACAGGGCAATTACAGTTGGGCGTATCCTTCTGTTTGGGGAACATTTGCAGTTGGTTTACTATGTCTTGCATTGTTCGTATTGCATGAAAGAAAAACTAAGCAGCCGATGTTGCCTCTGGAGCTTTTTCGCACACAGAATTTTAGCGTAGGTAATATTGCAACACTTTTAATCTACGCAGCTCTTTCTTTACAAGGCTTCTTGCTGGTTATTTTCCTTCAGCAAGTTGCTGGATACCCCGCGACATTTGCTGGACTAGCCTCGATACCTATTACCATCATTATGTTCTTTTTCTCGTCTCGGTTTGGCGCACTATCAGGAACATACGGACCTCGTTTATTTATGGCGGTAGGACCAATTATTGCGGGACTCGGCACAATATATATGCTCATGACAGACGCAACTGCGAATTACTGGACCGAGCTGTTACCAGGAATTATACTATTTGGCTTAGGGCTTTCGGTTACTGTTGCACCGCTGACGTCTGCTATCCTCGGATCAATTAAAGAGTCGCAGGCTGGTATAGGATCTGCAGTGAATAATGCCGTGGCTCGCATAGCCGGCCTGCTGTCTGTAGCGATGATTGGGTTATTCATTGGCAAAGAAGTCACATTAGGGGGCTTTCATATCGGTATTGTGATATGTTCAGCGCTGCTCATTGCTGGAGGTATCGTATCCGCTATTGGTATTCAAAATCAAAAAGTATCTCGAGAATAATACATACATCGAGAGCTCTTAGTCAAAAAAGTTAGGATAAGCGGGCGGCAGCCACGCGGATTGCCTCGCTCCAGCTTAAGAAGGCATGTGGCGTTGCGGCAATTTGAGCAGGGGAGATATTATTTTTAATTGCTAACGTGAGTTCGTGAATCATTTCTCCTGCGTGCGGGGCGACGATTGTAGCGCCAATCAGCGCGCCTTGGCGATTTACGACGAGCTTTACGAAGCCATCACGGAAGTCGCTTGTATTTGCGCGTGGAATCATGTTGAGTGGCGCAAGTGATACTTTGATATCAAGATCTCGCTTGATGCAGTCGTCTTCAGTAAGTCCAACGGAAGCAATACCCGGGTGTGTAAAGGTAATATTCGGGATAGCCTCATAATCGGGGGTAATCTTTTGCTTGTTTAGGATATTGTGTGCGGCAACACGGCTCTCGAGCAGGGCAGTGTGGAGATATTTTTTATTGCCAAGTACATCACCTGCCGCATAGATATGCTTGGCGCTGGTGACGAGGTGCTCATCTACGGCGATACCATTTGGTGTATACTCCACACTTGCGTTTTCGAGTCCTATATCGACTGTCGGTACACGGCCAGTGGTCACAAGAATATCGTCGACGCGAAGGGACTTTTCTACACCTCCGCGGGATATATTGACGCGAGTGCCGAGTCCGTCTTTTTGCAAAGTCAGTATGCGACTTTGGGTCAGTATGCTGACGCCTTTGTCCTCATGAAGTAATCGCTCCATAAGTTTGCCTGCCTCTTCGTCTTCATCGGGTAAGATTCGAGAAGCTTTCTCTACGAGGTATATCTTGGTGCCAAGAGTAGCAAACAGCTGAGCGAATTCGATCGCCGTCGAGTTGCCTCCGATCACAAGAAGTGATTTTGGTGGGCGAGTGACTGAAAGAATATCTTTTGGGGTGTAATATTTGACATGCTCAATCCCAGGAATGCTTGGTTGCTCCCAATGAGAGCCTGTCGCAATGAGAAACTCACGGGCTGAGAGATGGCGACGACTAATACTAATTTCGTGCGGGCTCAGGAAGTGGGCAGTGGAATGAAATGTATCAATCCCCTGCTTTTCATAATATTTTCGATTATCGGCGGCACCGGTGCGTTTAACAGCGGTATCTTTCCAGGACTTTAGGCTAAGAAAGTTGTAACCCAGTGCATTGGAACGTAGACCAAAGCGTGCGCCATGTCGTGCCTCATCGTAGAGCTGAGTAGCGTGCAGAAGGGATTTTACAGGAATATCACCCCAGTTTGGTGATTCACCGCCAAAGGTTTCGGCTTCAATGATTGCCACCTTTTTTCCTGCTGCTGCAGCAGTGGTCGCAGCGGGACTACCGCCAGCTCCACTGCCAATAACGATAAGGTCGTAGTCGAATGTTGGTTTTCGTGCCATGGTATACAGTTCCTTTTATTTTTTAGACAACTAATTCATGATTTTGATATAAGTAGGCAGCTTCAGGATGAAAAGCTTCGAGTGCTGTAGTGGCGACGCGGCGGATGTCGTGAGAAGTAACGGATGGTTTTGTATGGATCCACGCAGAGACAACATCGCCGACACGTTTGGCGATTGTCTCTGCTTCGCCTTCTGGGCTGCGGACGCTCAAGCAAGCAGACCGTACACTAGTGTGGAGCTTTTCTCCTACGAATTCCTCAGCCTGGCGGTTTCCGGCACGTTTTATAACATATGTCATAGGGCACTCCCCGCTGCTGCTAGTGCCGATACGGTGACGACGTGATCAACATAAAGGTAAAAACCAAGGATGAGTAGTCCGCTACCCGCAGCAAACTGAAGAAAGCGCTTGTTTGATTCGCGCCAACGCTGGATGCGGCTGATACTGTGGCCACTTCCTATAAGTCCATTAACGACAAAAAGCGACAATAGCGAGATAAAGGCATAGAGTGCAATTCCTATAAGCTGCCACATAACAGGCTGATCTATAAGTGCGAGCGCAGCAACGACGATCGGAGCGAAGATGAACAATAGCTCGGCCAGTACGCTCGTAAGGCCAAGTCCAAAGGCTTCGGCCGGGTCTTTTGTCGACTTGGCTCGTCTATTGAGAAAACGTGCCATACTTCGTGGAATCCATAGGGTCGTGCCAACTTCTCGCCTATAGTAAAACAGCCAAACTGCAAGACCTACACCGCCAAGAAGGCCACACGTCACTGTCCACGCGAGAAGCGTATTGTGCTGATCGTGAACTAGTAATGAGACGAGCAAGGCAGTACAAGAGAGTAAGAGCACTGTCATGACAGCAACCCCAAGAGTGAATGAGTTTGTCAGTATAAGGAGTCGTGCATGCGAACGTCGCCTGCCTATCGTATGTGAGGAAAGCAGGGTTAGCATACTAACGCTTAATTGGAAGCTCGCATGAATTAAGCCAGCGACGGCGATAATTGCGAGCGAGTCAAGATGATTCATGTTTATTTCCTTATATTCCCTCTTTAATTTATACCATAAGCATTGCCAAAATGATAGAAGCAGGTATTTTTATAAAAAATATGATATAGCTATTGCTTTTTTATAATCTTTATGCTAATATAACCATAGACAAATCAACAAAACAAACAAGGAGCAATCTACATGAACGTAGGAGCAGAACCGACATTGTCGGAAAGTATTGAAGATACAACAAACATTGATACTTGGAATATGGAACGCACACTTGAAATGCGACGAGCATTCATTGATGGAAAGTTGGCCAATGCCGCGCTTGAACAAATCGTCCTGTAGCCGCCATTAGTGATCGGGAAGAGACAGACGCTTACGTAAGGAAGGTGTCTGTTTTTTGTTGGGATACGGGTTTTATATAAATTACCTTGACTGTCATAGTAATATGGTATACACTGCAATTATGATAGATAATAAATTGACATCAGATCTCCTGCGCGGACACACCGATACGATGATTTTGAAGCTACTCTCAAGCGGTGACAAATACGGGTATGAGATTACGAAGCACATCGCCGAGACGTCGCGCGGCGAATATGAATTAAAGGAAGCGACTATGTACTCGAGCCTGAAGCGACTTGAAGGTGACGGACGCATAAGTTCGTACTGGGGTGATGAATCTCAGGGTGGGCGGCGTAAATATTACCATATCACTGCTAGTGGGCGTGAACTGTACGAGGCTAATCTCGCTACATGGCAATCTGCAAAACGAATTCTGGAAACATTACTATAAAGGAGAATGTATGAACGACAAGCTACAGCAATTTATTTCAAATCAATTTCAGCCTTACGGCGACTTCCCTGCCAGAAAGGATGTTGAGCAGGAGCTTCTCGCTAATCTTACCGAGAAATATAACGATCTAAAAAGCGATGGAAAAAGTGACGACGAGGCATTTGACCTCACGGTGGCATCGCTTGGTGATGTCAGTGAAATTATCGAACAGATTGCGCCAGCCAAGCAGCCAGAAGAAAATCAGGGCATCGCGCAGACTGTCGTAAATGGCATTAAGAATACAATTGGCATAGGGGATGGTTCACGATTTCGTGCGTCGGCACTTCAGGAATCGGACCTTGCCGGTACGGATCTTCGCGGCGCAGACTTTAGTATGAGTGCACTCGAGAAAAGTAATTTTGATCAGGCTAATCTCCAGGGAGCAAAATTCAAGGCGGCAGCGCTAAAAGGTTCGACATTTGAAGGAGCAAATTTAGAAGGTGCTGATTTCAATAGCAGCGACGTACAGGAAGCTAATTTTTCGGGTGCGAACCTAAATAATGCGACGTTTAAAAGCTCTGCGCTCAGAGGCGCCAATATTAATGGTGCGACGCTTGATAATACGGTATTTAAACATTCCGATCTCAGCGGCGTGGAGTTTCGTGGGCATACGTTGCATGGTACGGTTTTCGATGGTTCTGGCCTAAAAGGTACATCATTTAATGGTGCGACACTTGTGAACGTATCATTTCATCATTCACAGGTGAAACACACGATTTTTGATGGTGCCACAATGGATAAAACAACCTACGCGCTATTAAAGGGCGCCAAAGCAAAGCTTGATGGTGTTACCGTTCAGTAGCGCTTGAGTGCTGGTGATGTGCGTGCGTAAGCGCATGGCCTTTGCCTTGCTTGAGTAGATAAATATTGACCGGCCAAGCAACGATAAATGCTGCTGTGAGAGAGGTGAGGCGGCTCACCCAGTAGATCCAGTGCGACAAGTCTTTATCCATAGCTCCGGGAATAATAAGCATGATGAGATTGTCGACGATCGTCATGGTGAGGATGGAAAGTGTATCAGCGGCGAAGACGAGCTTGATAGACTGGCCGAAGCTCATGCCGGCACGAAGCAGCGGCCAGGTTGAAACGGTGTACCCAGAAACAAACGAAAGAACAGCAGCGAGTAGTACAGTCTGGTGTGGTGCAAAACCAGCATGTGTGCCTATAGTGACGCCAATCATTTCACCGACAGCACACCCGAGCAGACAGTGCAGGGTAGCTGAGGCTGCCATTTTCTTTACTGACGCCGTAGCTTCTTTATGGTGATGCATAGTCTCGTGATGATGTTCGTGGTTGTGCTGCATGGGTTTATTTTCCTCGGATATTGTTAAGTTCGTATAGTTGTGTCAATTCTGCGACAGCTTTTTCGGTGTCGCCCTGAGCCATCATGTGAGCAATATGGGTACGTAAATGATTTTCAAGGATGAGTTTATTAAGTGAGGCAAGTGACTTTTGAATAGCCAAGCTTTGCGTCAAGATGTCCATACAGTAGGCATCTTCGATAATCTGATTTTCTAGGCCTTCAAGTTGACCTTTGATGATTTTAAGGCGATGTGTTGCGCGTGATTTCGTATCTTTCATGTTCTTTACTATATACCCCTAGGGGGTATTATGTCAACGGAGTATGTTGTGTGTCCTACTGCCAAAAAAGTAATATCCCCACCATTGGTGAGGATATTACTTTGGTAGCAGCGACTGGGATTGAACCAGTGACCTTAGGCTTATGAGTCCTACGCTCTAACCAACTGAGCTACGCTGCCA
>JBKGVB010000036.1:0-8543 GCA_046462475.1 Saccharimonadales bacterium (SeqCode)
GTGATGAGCGCGTGCATGAGGTTATGCGAAAAGCTGGAATGATAGGTGAATTTTACTTGCATCCAAATTTTGTCGCACAGCGCTCAGACTTTAAGGAGAATAAGATATTCACTCTGCCCGACTATCCTTACGATTATAGAAAAGCATTTGAAGAAGGTTCATTATTTATTTCTGACTACTCGAGTACTGTATTTGATTTTGCCTACCTTAAAAAACCAGTTATATATACCCAGTTTGACATTGACACATTCTTTGAAGGACACACCTCTGCGAGAGGGGACTTCTTCTCTGATGAGGCTGATGGTTTTGGCCCAGTTGCGTACACATACGAGGAGACGGTTCAACGTATTATTGAGTCTATCGAAAGTGGCTGTGAGATGAATGAGACTTATAAGGAGCGAGTCGATAATTTTTTCTATAAACGAGATAAAAATAACTCCGAACGAGTCTATCGGGCGATTATCGTTGGTGACGTGGCAAATTCTGTATAATAGGCATTAGATTATGAGAAAAGCAAAAGTCGCCATTATTACTCGCACGAAAGATCGGCCAATTTTCTTGGTGCGAGCTCTGCAATCGGTCAGCGCTCAAACATATGATGATTATGTGCATGTTATCGTTAATGACGGTGGAGACAAGAGCGAAGTTGAGAATATAGTTACCAAGTATGATACCGCCAAAAAGGTTCAAGTATTTCATCGGGAGAAAGCTAGCGGAGCACCAGATACGATATTTAATGAGTCGATTGATAAAGTTGATTCTGAGTATGTTGCCATTCATGACGATGACGATACGTGGCATCCTGATTTCTTGAAGCAAACCGTTCACTTGCTCGGTGATGGAGCAAAAGGGGTCGTCGTGCGTACGGACAAGATCATTGAGAAAATTGAAGGTGATGGGATACGTACAATAAAAATGAGTCATTACATGCCTGACCTGCGTGCAGTAAGCCTCTATCGGCAGTGTATTGATAATCAACTGACACCGATCGCATTCATCTATCGGCGTGATGCATATGTAGAGGCTGGTAAGTACGATGCGAGCTTACCTGTTGTTGGAGACTGGGAATTTGGCATTCGCTTTTTGCAAAAATACGATGTAGAATATCTTGACCCTGGATTTGCCCTAGCGAACTATCACCATCGAAAAGACAAAAGCGGGCAAAGCTTTGCAGATCATAGCGATCGCAAATATCTGACGCAGGTAGCAAATAAATATCTTCGACAAGAACTTAATTCAGGTCAACTTGGAGTTGGCTTTATTATGAGTAGCTTGCGGCATGATCAAGATACGCTTCACGGAATTGTGAAGCGTGTTATACCAAGGGCGCTACATGGTAAGCTCAGGAAATAATAAAGCTATTTTTTTGATTTACTGATGGCCGCTTGAATTTCTTCAAGCTGATCATTTATTTTATTAAACCTACTCTCGTATGATATGTTCATTTTTTGTATCTTTCTGTTGACATTATCAAGCATTTCGAGCATCTGGCGCTGTTTTCGATATGTCGGACTAACTTTTGGCAACAGGTAATTTACGGGTTTTTTCAAAACCTTCTTTACAAGTCGCTTAGCTTTGGTCGATCGTGGCACTAAAGGCAGCAGCTTGTATATTTCATCATATATCCTAGGGTCAATTGAATGTATATAGCTACGGTTTTTCGATAAGAACTCGCGAACAAGATCATAGAGTCTATCGCTCTCGTTATCAGGCAAGTGCCTTAAAGTAATTTTATAGTATTTTGTAAAAGCTTTTATGAAGTGTTCGACATGGTCTTTTAGGATGTCATGTTTTTTCATAAAATAGAATGATTCAATCATGACTTTAGTGTGATCTATCGAGCGAGAGGTCTTACTAGCGGTGACCGCCATGATACTATTTTTTCTGCGTACGTAATTATAGAGCTTTTCGCCGCGCAAATAGAAAGCAGTATTGCTCACAAGCATATAGTCGTTGAAGAACCTGGCATCTTCATACCAGAGGCCATTAGGGAACCATACGCCATACTTCTTTTGGATAGCATTGCGGTAAATCTTGTTCCAGGCTGATACGTCGGTGCGCTGGATGAGTGTGTCGGTTATTTTCTTGAGTCCTGAATAGCTGAGTCGGTAGTATGCCTCATCGGTATGTTTGTAGGCTTTAAGCTCGGGGTCCTCATAGACGATATTAATATCCGACATAGCGATATCTGCGCCACTCGTCGATATCGCCTCAAACATCTTCACGCAGGCATCTGGTGAATAGTAGTCGTCACTATCGCAAAACATCATATAATCACTTGTGACAAAGGTCATACCGTGATTGCGGGCTGCGGCAAGTCCTTTGTTTTTTGTGTCTCTCAATACGATGCGTGCGTCTTTCTTGTAGTAATCTTCTAGTATTGCGAGCGAGTCATCAGTTGACCCATCGTTTACGCAAATAATTTCGATGTCTGACAGACTTTGCCCTAACAGAGAGTCAAGACAGCGTACTAAATATTTTTCGACGTTATAAACTGGTACCACGACGGATACTTTTGCCTTAGATCGAGCACGCTTTCGTGATAAGAATTTTTCAGGACTGTTCATGATTTCAAATAAATCACGGCGCTCATTTGCATCGAAATAATTCAGGTCTAAAATACCGTCGGCATCTGCTTGATTATATTCCTTGGAAAAAACTTTTAGAAAATCTTCATCAAGTTCATTGGCTAGCCGCTTAAAATTCCAGGAGTAGGCACCGTACTTTGTCTTTTGTGCGAGTGATCCAATCTCATCGGCAAGCCCTTTGGTTTTTAAGAAATTTTCGATTTCATGATACTCATCTGCTACACAAAATACTTTGCCTGGATTATTCATGGACGATGCTTCATTATCTTGGCGGTAGTGATAATAAGCCTTTTCGGTGAAGACTACACGAGAAGCACAAGCGAGTGACTTAAAATTAAACCCTGTATCTTGAAACGAGGCGCCGGGAGTTGTGAGGAATTTTATATTATTTTTCTTTAAGTACGAACGACTATAAAGAGCGGTCCAGATACAAGGTTTTTGGTAGAAGATGTGTTGTTGCTTCTTTGGCTCAATGACTCTTCCGGTTTCATCTTTTCGAATAATGTTTGAAATTGTATCGTGAGAAGTGATGAAGCTACTCTTTTCTTTATTGAATATGCCGCCAAGATGTGAATCCCATTGCTTGCTGGTTGGTGATAGATCGGTATAATAGTAAAAAAAATTGCTTTTGACTACTTCCGCCTCATCCTTCTTTGCGAGCTTATACAGATCTGCGAACATTTCTGAGTCGACAAAATCGTCAGACTCCACAATACCAATATATTCTCCGGTAGCTTTTGCGAGACCTTTATTCATAGAGTCACCGTAGCCAGAGTTATTTTTGTTAATAATGACAAAACGTGAATCGTCTTTCGCGTATTCTTTTATAATCTTGAGCGAATCATCGCTACTGCCATCATTGATACAAATAATTTCGATATCGCGTAGCGTTTGGTTTATTATCGAGTCGAGGCATTCACGGAGGTACTTTTCGACGTTAAAAATCGGGACAAGGATGGATACTTTTGGTGCTACTGACACGATGGTTACCTCTGAAATGTTTTACAGTACTTATGTAGGCTATTATACTATATCTATACTATGAGTTTACGGAAAAAATCACAGAGCTTACTCCTCAAAGCAAGTCCGGTCTATCGTCGCCTGACACACCTACTGGGTATAGTAGAGAATGTCCTGAATAGGCAGAAGCACGCAGCCGACGAGACACGGAAACTTATTGAGAAGGTCGACCGATTACAGGCAACTGTTGATCAGTTGGGAGGCAGCCTTCATGAGACTATATGTGAAGTCGGGCAGAGGATAGATGCAAATGTATATGACACTAGAAGTCTTCTTGCGGCGACTATTAATGTTACTGAGATGCCAAAATCTCAAGGTGTCTTACGCGATATCCAGGATATTAGTCTGAAGATGCTTCAGGAGGTGGATAGGATATGCAAAATGCACAATTTATCATACTGGCTCGACTTTGGTACACTGCTTGGTGCCGTGCGGCACAGGGGTTTTATTCCTTGGGATGACGACATGGATATTGCCATGGTTGATAGTGATTACCAGAAATTTTTATCGATAGTTGACGAGGAACTCAAGGATACCGACTTTCGTTTTATCCATGTCCCATCGCAGATAGGTAAGATAGTGCATAAAGATTTCATGCCCCATGGAGAAGAGGAAATAACGAAGTTTATACATTGGGAGCTGCAAGGAAAGCTTTCCTTTGCACTGGATGTATTTCCTTATTACTATGCGAAAGAAAGTCTTACGGATGGAAACCTGAAGAAGTATTTGAAAGCAGCAACTGCGGAGGGGGCGGATATATTTAATGGAGAGCATAAGTATTCTAACTTCAGTAAAGCTGACCGAAAAATAAAGGAACACACTAAAAAGTATAAGTCGGCTAAAAAAACAAATAGGCTTTTTCTTGGACTCGAGACAAGAGTCTATCAGCCACGCATAGTTTCAACAGATGATGTGTTTCCACTAATTAGAGTAGAATTTGAAGGTGGATCTTTTAATGCCCCGCGTAATTCCAGGCCATATCTGATCGATATATATGGCGACTACATGACACTTCCGAGACAGGCGCATACCCATCTCTTTCTTGACACGATTCCGAAAGATGAACTAAGATTGTTGGATAAGGCGAAATGAACGGAGAGAGATGGATAAATTATATTGGGAAAATTACTACAAAAGGCATACAGCACCCGTTGAGCCGTCACGTTTTGCTCAATTTATCATGGGCCAATACGTTACGCCCGGTCAAAAGCTTATAGAGCTTGGCTGTGGAAATGGAAGGGATGCAACATACTTTGGGGCTAATGGAGTTCACGTGCTTGCTGTAGATCAAGCCGCCTCAGAAGTGAATGAGTTGAATGTCCAGAATGTATTACCGAATGTTCACTTTGAGGCTGGTGATTTCACTAATCTTGAAGATGGATGCGAAGGTTACGATGTTGTATATTCACGCTTCACGCTTCATTCTGTAGAAAAACAAGAGCAGACTCGAACACTTGGGTGGGCTGCTAGAAATTTAGTGGATGGCGGCTACCTTTGCATTGAGGTGCGCGGTCAGAAGAATAGTCTTTTTGGAAAAGGAGTTCCTGTTGAAGGACAATCAGATGCTTATATTTTCGATGATCACTATAGGCGTTTTTTGGATCAGAGTGTCCTAGATAGCGAGGTGGAAGATCTGGGGATGCACATAGTTGAGTCAGAGGAGGCGCAGGGGTTTGCGCCCTATGGTGGTGAAGATGATTTTTTTATCCGCCAGATCTCTCGAAAATAATAACCTAGTAGTACTTTTTACTATCAGTGTGTAGTGTACTATGGTAAGGATTTTAAATAGATCGGTAAGTTATATCCAAGCACCTTTTTTGTTTGTCCAGTAGATAGTACCATGTTCAAACTTTTGGGATGTGGTACCGTTTGCATAGGTTTCGTCGGTGATTGGATATCCGAGTGAGCCATTCTCGGCTTTAAGGGATAGGTACTTATTTAAAATTGCTCCATGAACGTACTTCGTATTAGTAGTGCTACTCCAGTAAAGACGGCCACCTTCGTAAGCTTGGTAGCACCCGCCATCTTTAAGATTGCAGCTTTGAGAGCTTATTGGATACCCGAGCGGACCATCAACGCCGGCTATATTGATCCAGTAAGTTCTAATTGGGCCATTAATTGACTCCCATGCTCCAGTGCTAGAGGACCAGACGATATTGCCATTGTCAAATTGCTGAACACACCCACCTCCCTTAAGAGTGCATGACTCCGGTGTTTTAGGGAACCCAAGCTGGCCGCTGTTAGCTCCAAGTGATTTATAGCGGCTATTTATACCGCCCCAGGTCTGTATTGAGCCGAGAGTGCTGGACCAATAGATATTTCCACCCTGAAAATGCTGTACGCAGGTGTTATTTTGTAAGCCACAAGTTTCTTCATCAATCGGATAGGCTAGGGTGCTATTTTCATATCCAAATGAAGCCCATTTATCACGTATTCCATTCTTTATTATATGAGCCCCTGATGCTGGAGACCAGTAAATTGAAGCTTTCTGGAAGATTTGATGGAATCCTTTATCTCTCAGTCCGCCGCGTTCATTGCTGACAGGGTATCCTGCTGTACTCATTGCACCACCTGCCTTAGTATAGGCATCGTTAATTGCACCGTGTGTATACCAGGCACCTGAGACGCTTGACCAGTAAATTCGACCATATTGGAATTGTTGGTAGACCCCTCCAGTAACTCCAGTTTCTTCAGATGTAGGGTAGCCGAGTACACCAGTTTCATATTTTGTACTAGCCCACTGCGTGCGGACTGCCCCATGGATAGCGTGAGCGCCAGTGCTTTGTGTCCAATAAATAGACCCTCCTTGGAATGCTTGATAGCAGCCACTATTTACGAGGCCACAACGTTCATTTTGTGTCGGATTTCCGAGATAGCTTGTGCTAGCACCAAGCTGGTTGTAAAGCGCCCCAATTCCTCCTTTGACCGTATATCGCGTACTGCCAAACCAACTTGTGAAGAGATTGTAGAAGTTCCTATTGCCATATGCTCCGCATGGCGCAGTTCCCCATCCGGCCGCAAGAGCTGCTTTATTTGGCTGGTAGGGAGTGTATCGGTAGAGGGCAGACGTAGCACGGTTTTGAATATTAACCGTACTGCCGCCACAGCTTGCGGAAGGGTTATATTGAATATAGTTGTTTCCAACTGGGTAGTTTGACCAACCACCGCTAAGTACGTCATGAAATAGCGCTGCGGCTTTACGGACCTGGGTCTTGAAGCCAGCGTTTGCGTTGTTGCAACCATTGCCATTATCTGGACAGTCGTATCCGGTCGCTGCGGCGTACTGGATATTTGTATTTGGCCACGTATCTGTGACGAGGCTCTGCTCCTTTTCAAGTAAGACGATAATCACTTGAGGGTTGATGGAATAATCCTGTGCGGCTTGCCAGATGATGTGCGCGGCCGACTCGCCATTAAAACTCTCGTCTGCCATACAGACAAAATGGCCATTTTTTAGGTTGTAATACCAGATCTTTGAGCCACTTTTTATATAACCCTGAGTGCTGTTGTAGCTAGTAAGTCGGCTAAGATTGGTGTCATTGCAGGAATTTTTGCTTTTTAGGAATGATTGGATCTGAGACTCTGTCATTGCGCCTTTGTTGCTCATGACTTCGTCACCCATGATATTGCCCGCACTAAATCCATCGAGGGTTGCATTGGCATTTCCCTGGAGCACTAGGAAAGAAAGCAGTGCTGAAAATAGTACAAATATTGCCGAGAGACTGGCAATCTGCCAAGATTTGATCTTCGTGTGCTGCAGAAGCGCTAGGCTCATAGTGAGACTTGTCCTGTAATGGTGCCCAGGGCGCTACCACTCCTTACTGATATAGAGATATTCCATGTACCAGAGCTTAGGCTAGAGGTTGGAACGTCGAAGCCTTTACAGGTCGACGATGATGGATTTGCGAAGACATCTGCAGTTTTGGTGACGGTTTTACCGGTTGTCTTATTGGTTAGCGTAAGTGTACATGTACCGGTGCTTAGCTTCTGGTCGATAGTGGTACGGATTGATAAGCTGCCATTTGTGACGGCCTTGTAGTTGATGACGCCACTTAGCTTTTGGTCACTCGTTGACCCACTGCCACTATTATTTTTGCCTTCGTTTTCGTACTGAGCGGGTGTCTTGTCGGGTTGGTTCGATTTTGACGGGTTGGGCCTTGCTATGACGTCAGGCTGAGTAAGAGAGTCGGTCGATTGCTGCGACGTCTCGTTCGTTGCAGAGCTTTGTTTCCCTGGCGGCCATATAGTGGAACGATAGGCATATACTAAGCCTCCTATGCACACTAGCAAGAGAACAAGAGCGCAAGCGATGACAATATTACGTTTTTGATTTCGTTTTGTGTTAATTTTCATAGTGGTGACCTTGCTTTAAAAAGCTTATACTTATATAGTAATAAGCTTGTAGTTATAAGTCAAGTTGACATACTATCTTTTGAGTCGTTTGTATAGGTCAAGTGCGGCACGGATCGCCTGGTTCATATTGAAGTATTTATATGAAGCAAGGCGGCCGATAAAGTAGATGCCTTCTGCTTCTAGTTTCTCTGCCTCTATACGGTATTTTTCGTATAGGTCGCGATTTTCCTGATTTGGTACCGGATAATACGGCTCGCCACCCGCAATAGAATATTCGCGAGTAATGGTGGTGACTGGCAAATCTTGGTTAAAGAATTTCTTGTGTTCAATAATACGCGTGAACGGATACTTTTCTTCAGGGTAGTTGATAACTGGTAGCTCTTGAAAGCTTTCTACTTTGAGGGTTTCGTGTTCAAACTCGATCGAACGATATTCAAGCTTGCCAAACTTGTCGCCAAAGTATGTATCGATTTTACCGGTGTAGAAGAGAAGTTTTGCTTCTGGAAGTGTCATGTCGTGGTAGTCGCGACCGAGTATAACTTGAATATTTTCATGATCTAGCATATTGCGCACCATGACGGT
>JBKGVB010000037.1:0-8754 GCA_046462475.1 Saccharimonadales bacterium (SeqCode)
CCGAGGAATTGCGAGACCAGCTACAGGTTGGTGCAGAGCGTTTCTTCCGATACGGTCTCTATATTACCCTCTATGCAGACAGTCTCGATGAACTAAGTTTTGTCCAACACAAGATTGAGACTATTTTCGGCCAGCAGCTTGTCTTCTCGAAAGTCGCTTCATCGCAGCAAGAACAGGGTATGAACAGCACTATTCCGCAGATGTCCGACCAGTTGCAGATTCGCCGCAATATGAACACCGGCGCTATCTCGACTTCGTTTCCATTCACCTCAGCTGATCTCACCGATAACACCGGTATCCTGTACGGTATCAATATGCACAACAATGGACTCGTCATCTTTGACCGCTTCAAGCTCGAGAACGCCAATATGGTCGTCTTCGCAAAGTCTGGTGCCGGTAAGTCATTTACTGTGAAGCTTGAGGCGCTGCGCTCAATGATGGTTGGCTCGGATATTCTGATTATCGACCCGGAAAATGAGTATCAGAAACTCTCTGACGCCGTAGGTGGAAGCTATATTCGTCTTTCACTAAATTCAGATACGCGCATCAATCCATTTGATCTGCCGAAGGTTATCGATACCGAAGAAGCCGACGATGCCCTGCGCGCCAACCTTGTCACACTTCATGGCCTATTCCGCCTCATGCTCGGTGGATCGCAGGTTGCCGCAAATGGGCAGGTAATGAGTGGGCTTACGCCAGCGGAAGAGGCTGACCTTGATCAAGGCCTAATCGATACCTACGCTCGAGCTGGCATTACCTCTGACCCACTTACACATCACTCAACACCACCAACTATCGCCGATCTATACGATACACTACTTCACATGGGCGGTACCGGTCCTCAACTGGCGCAGCGTCTCCGAAAATATACATCGGGTACATTTGCCGGTATCTTTAGTCAGCAATCAAATATCGATATCAACAATAATATGGTCGTCTTCAATATTCGCGACCTCGAAGACGAACTAAGACCCGTTGCGATGTACATCGTGCTTTCACACATCTGGAATATTACACGTTCCGAACAAAAGAAGCGCATGCTCATCGTCGACGAAGCATGGCAACTCATGAAGTACGATGATTCGGCGAACTTCCTCTTTAGCCTTGCCAAGCGAGCTCGTAAATACGCACTCGGTCTCACTACGATCACCCAGGACGTTGAAGACTTCATGGGAAGCAAAATGGGTCGCGCAATCGTTGCAAACTCATCCATGCAGCTACTACTAAAACAAAGTTCAAGTGCTGTCGATGTACTTGCGGATGTATTTAAACTCACCGAAGAAGAGCGTAAACGCCTCGCAAACTTCCCGGTAGGGCAGGGTCTTTTTTTCGCCGGTCAGAACCATGTTCATATCCAGATCGTTCCATCTGAAACCGAACAACAACTTGTCTCTACAACTCCTGCTGCTGCCCGACAAGCCCCCCAGCAAACTCAAAGCCCGCCGTCAGGGCAACCAAATGTCAACCCGGGCTATATGAACCCCGGTGAATACAGCGTATAATCGTAAATAACTATGCCGGGAACCCTAAAGCGAGAAGACCAGATCGACGACCAGTATCGCGATAAGTTTGACCGTAGCCAACTTCGCAGTGCGGAGCAAGCCACTGGTCAGGACGCTAGTGTCAACGCAGGTATCGATCAGCTCGAAAAATACGCCAATGATCCTGCGAATGTCTCAAAGAATCTCGATACCGCACGAGAGGGCGAACAATCAGCAGCTCAATCCAATCCATTTAATTTCCAGCCCCAGGATAAGAAGCTCGGCATCAAAGGCAAGGCAACATTTGCAAAAAAACTCGGACCTGCCGGCGTAATCACACTCCTGTTTGGCGGTGGCGGTGGTATTTTTATGATGCTCCTCAGCCCAGGAATTGCCCTCGTACATATTAAAGAAGTTGTTGAAAACAAAATCGACAGCATGTCTTCTGTCATCGAGGTTAGATCTAACAAGCTTATGGCTTCGCGACTTCTGGGCGGTACCGATAGTGCCGTATCCCGGAAGTGTGCCAAAGGCTCACTCCTCTGTAGAAAATATTCAACCCTTGGTAAGGCACAAGTACAAGCACTGAACGACCGAGGCTATCATGTACTCGACAAAGATGGCAAACCAATCTCGCCAGATTCAGCCGATAAGATTAAAGGCATAAAGAAAATCCAAACGCCCAATGGAGATACTATCCGCGCTCGCGACTATACGAAGCGTGTTACTCTCGATGCCTCATTCCGCAATGACATGCGTGGTGTTTTCCCATCCAAATTCGCCGTGTGGAATGACAAGATAGGACAGAAGTGGGCTACCACAAAGAAACTCGTTCGAGACCCAAAATGGACCAATAGTGAAGAGGGTGGCGATGAAAAGAAAAACAAACAAGGTATAAATAAAAATCTCCGACAAGCCACAACAAACGGGCAAAATATGCTTGATAACGAGTCGGCTATTAATAAGGGAGATTATGGAGGTGCTATAGATAGTGAAACCTCAAAACTTCAAACATCTGAAAATCCAGGTTCTATCGATCTATCGCCCGAGGGCGTCGCAAAAGCACCCGAAGTACAGGCGGGCCTTGGAACAAAAATCAAGAATGGTGCGCTGTCAGCCCTCAACCCAACGTCTGCACTTGTGGGAATATGCATGACAAACCAGTACATAAAGACTATTGTCTATACCGCTCGGGTCATTGCCGCAGTTCAGGCTATTCGCTTCGCCTCACAGTTCTTATCAACAGCCGATAAGATTAAGGCCGGAGAAGCAACACCGAATGACGTGTCTTCAGCGATGAACATCCTCGAAAAGCAAAATGCAGTAGGTGATTCATTCGGTGACGCGACGGGATATACCTACCCCCAATATGGCACCGTCTCAAGCAATACAAACGATTCGGGGGCAGGCGGAACGATGCTTATGACATTTTTCTCAAGTGTTTTAGCATATGAAGTTGGACACTCGGCCACCAAGCTTGCGGGGAAGGCATGCCCTTTTGTAACAAACACTATTGTGCAGATTATCTTTAGCGTTGGGACCGCCGCCCTTCATATCGTCGGCATTGGTGAACTACTGGACGCCGCAAAAGCTGCCTCAAGTGGCGGCATAAAGCTTGCTATCAACAATCTTACTAAAAAAATGTCAGAAAACTTTGTAAAAAAACTTGCCGAAAAGGGAATCACCAAAGAGGCCCTTAAAGAAAATAAATGGGCAATCGGAAAAACGCTGCTCAAGCAAGCCGCAGGCATCGGTGGCGTATTCCTCGCTGGCTACTTCATCGCGCGCGTGATTGTGCCATACTTAGCAAATGTAGCCGCCGGCACTTTATTTAACGGTGACATCGACGGAGTAAAGGCAATGGATACCATCACTTCGGGTGCCGGAGCTATGAACGCTGGTGTGGCGCAAAACAGAGGACTTATGCCCGTCACAAAATCCCAGTATACCGCCTATATGCAATTTAATGACAACTCTACCAATCAATATGTCGCCGATATGAAGGCACAAGCAAATCCTTTTGATATATACAACCCATACTCGGCCAGTAACTCTGTTGGATTTGCGGTAGGCAACCTATTCTCGAGTATTAATGTCGCCAAGTCTCCACAGAGCTTGCTCTCATTGCCATCAACTGTGTTCGGAGCACTTAATCCATTTGCGGGCGCAAAGGCCTTTGCAGCCAGCGACCAAGAAAACGCCAAACAAATCACAAACGCTTGTACAGACTCAGATGTCCAGAACACAAATATCGCTACCGACCCTTTCTGTAATCCAATTTACGGCATGGACTCGAGCGCTCTCAATGTTAGCCCTGAAGCGGTAGCTGACTATATGCTTAGCCATGGCTATATAGACGCAAGCGGCGCGCCAATCGGAGAATACCAAGATTATGTCAATACATGCTTCAGCAACGATAACCCAAATATATCCGTCATAAGCTCGGGCGCTCTCGAAGGAGAAGGAGCCCTTCCAAAAGAATGTATCACCCAAGACGGAAGCGATAACCTAGCAGCAAACTTCACCGACAATGCAACTGCGGCAGTCGGCGCGACCACAGACTCGGCAGTCTACAAAAATCAAATGTTCCATCTTTATCAAATTGATAATGGCATCATCGATAGTATGGACAATGGCTTTCCTACTGTAGGAGGAGCACCCAGCCAACCAGGGGAAGCGGGTACATTTACAGTTGCATCATTTAACATGTGCCACGAGATTAATCACCCGATTGGCTCTGGAAGTATGTGTAAGAACCTAAAGAATTACGGCGTTGACGAAAAACGCGACAGAGAAGCAGCAACTATTACCGGTGCAGGCGACGCAGGAAATCCACAGTTTGATATTGTGGGAGCTCAGGAAATATCACAGCCAACACAGTCGGTAATTCTAACTAAAGACTCTAACTACGAATCGTTCCCCTCGACTACTCATCCGTACAAAGATAGCAAACTAAACCTACAAAGCGTCCCGTCATCAAACGGTAAAGCAATCTTCTGGAACACCCAAAAATTTAGCTTCGATTCGGGCGGATTCCTTTATGGCGTGGCAGGAAATGGGAGCAGTAAGAGTGCTGCTAATAATAGTTTCCCTTGGGTTCAACTCTCTTCCGCAAGTGGACAAACCGTCTATGTAATGTCTATGCATACTCCGAATAATGGCTACGGAGATATTGCAGACAGAAATAGAGATGCTCAGCAAGTATTAGCATGGGCAAAAACAAAAGCCACCGGAAGTAATCTCGTCATTATCACGGGCGACATGAATACCTCAAAAGACGGAAAGAAACCTCCCTTTTACTGCACTATGACTGCTGGTGGCACTCTCCAGTATGCACTCGACCTGCAACAAGGAAACAATTCGAATACCGCCTGTCCAACAAGTGGACTACCTATTGACCAGATATATAACTCAACAAATGTTTCAGACCTAACAGCAACGGGCTGGAAACGATTAGACGGTGGAGATAGTCATTTAGCAGGTACAGACCACAGTCCAGCATGGGTGACCTACAATATAGGCGGAAGTAACGGGGGATCAAGCGGCAGCTTCAGCGGCTCGCTCGCTTGGCCTGTCGATAAAAAGTGGTGGACTGGCTACAAGAACGACTTCCTTAATGCCCATACAATGATAAGTGGCACCTTCACCTCTCCATATACAAAGGGACTAGCTGCAGATATCAGCTCGCCTCCAAAAGGCACACCTATCTACTCTATGGCAGACGGAAAGGTTAGTAGCGCCTCAAACTGTGCTATTGTCATCTCATCAAATATAGCTGGCGGAACACTGGAAATAGCTTACGGACACGGAGATCCAAAAGTAACCAAAGATCAAACAGTAAAGGCTGGCCAACAAATATCAAGTGAAAATGAGCATTGTAAAGCAACTGGACCCCATGTTCATATCGACATGTCATTCAATGGTCAGCACATATGCCCTCAGGATGTATTTATCGCCATGGGAAATAATCAGTCTCCAGATTTCGCAGCACTTACTAAAAAAGCAAAGGCGCCGTGTGGTAGGGCATAGGATGAAAAATTATATAAAGAAAGTAAGCAGGATCACAGGGATACTATTCTTGTCGCTCGTCTTCCTACTTTCATCCACAACCTTGAATGCCGCCGCCCTTGATGGCACCTACGATCAGCAGTTTTACGCCAACAACGACATCCTATTTTATAACCCCGACGTATGTTCAACCAATAATGCGAGTAGCATATCTAGCGGAGGCGGTAGTGTACCGGCGTACGCCAACCCTGTTCGCAAGGTGAATGGAGGAGATCCTTCGGTCATTATGGATAATGATGGCACCTATTATGTCTACACTTCTGCTGGCGGCCGAGCGTCATCGAAAGACCTAGTGCATTGGAAAAGTGTGCATGGCGGCTGGAATATTAAAGGTGCGCCGAATTATGATCACAACTGGGCGCCCGATGTAGCAAAAGTAGGATCGCAATATATTATCACCTGGGCCGGCTTCAATGGGTCGGAAAGCGCAAGCAATGTCAGTGCCACGGCTATGATCAACTACGCCGTCGGCACAAGCGCCGGGGGACCGTTTAAGTATGGAGGTAAGCTAACCAGCGGTGGCTACGCGATCGATCCACATATTTTCGTCGATGATGATGGTACACCCTGGCTCAACTGGGGAGGGGGAGTAATCCACGTCGCCAAGCTTCAGATTAACGGAAATAGCGTAAAAATAACCGGTCCTACAAAGGATATATATAAAAAGACCGACAACGCTGCAACAATCGAAAACGGTTGGATTGAAAAGAAAGACGGTTGGTATTATCTATTCTTCTCTCAAGGGCATTACCAAAAGTCAAATGGTGATCCGCAATACTCTGTAAAAATCGCTCGTTCAAAGACAATCACCGGCCCTTATAAGCCTTCACAGTACAAGACAATCCTAGCTGGGAATAGTTCATTCTGGGGACCGGGTGGTCAATCAATCACAAAAGATAGCTCTGGAGCCTACTGGCTGATCTATGCCGCAATACCCCCAGGAGTAGGCGATGACAGGTATCTGATGATTGATCCTATCACCTGGGGTAGTGACGGCTGGCCAGTAATCAATAGCGGTAACGGGCCATCAAGCAAGCAGCAGGCTGGTGCCGGAAGCTCTTCGGGCACCAGTACGGTAGCGGATACGTCCTCTGGAGGTAACGGTACTTTTCGCATCGGCTCATACAATGCGGCAGGCGTAACTATGCAAAAAGGTGGCATCGGAGGGCTTAAACAAGCCCAGAGTAACCTTAATGCAGGAATGGCCGTCGAAGCGCAAAATAATGCCACTGTCGTTGCCCTCCAGGAAGTAGCTAAAGGAAAGGTAAAAATGCCAGCGGGCTGGAGTGCTTATTACTCAACAGATAAAGGAAACCGGATTCCTGCTGTTGCCTGGAAAACAGACACCTGGACAGCTGTTGAAAAAGATAATTTCACGGTACCGAATCCAGGTATGGGATCTGGGATCTATACGTACCCATATGTCACACTTAAAGATAAAAGCGGTAATGCCGTCACCGTCATGAGTATCCATCTTGCATCAGGACTCCATAAAGATAAACAGCCAAACGTCGACACTTTACGAAGAGAGCAAGCAAAAGGAGTGCGCGACCAAGCACAAAAACTACAGGCCGCAGGAAAGATAGTTGTCATCGGGGGTGACTTCAACTACAAAATGCCAGCCACTTCACAAGATATGCAGCCGTTTGTATCAGCAAACCCTAACTACAAGAAAAGTGTAGATAATATTTTTGGCGGCACGGGCGTATCATTCAGCAACTGGAAGACTGTATCCGATACCGGTAGCTTCACCGACCACCCGCTTATCTTTAGCGACGTGTCACTTACCGGCAGCTCTACTATCGCTACGTCCGCCCCTACTGGCGATTCCTGTACATGTCCGAATTCTGGATCGACCACGTCAGCTTCATTAACAGGTAGTACAAATCTAGAAAAAATTTATAACTACTTCCTAGGAAAGGGATTGAGTCCAGTGCAGGCTGCCGGTATCGTCGGTAATATTGCGATTGAATCGGGTGGATATCCACAACGAAAACAAAGCACACCCTCCAGTGAGACTTATCCGGATCCATCTGGCATAAGTTCCGGATGGGGACTTATACAGTGGACGCCAGGTAGTAAGATCATTGATCTACTTAAAGCAGCCAATATCCAGGGGAGTCCAGGTGATCTTGGCACACAGCTCGATCTCATATGGGCGCACATGCACAATAAGCCACCTATCACAAAGGGGAGTTTCAGTATCCCTGAATATAAGAATATTACCGATGTTACCAAGGCTGTCGATTATTTCGAAGATAAGATCGAGGGCGCGGGCGTACCAAACCTACCTGATCGTCATACGGCGGCGAAGCTTGCACTCGATCAATTCAGCGGCGGCGCATCAACATCGAGCGTCGCATCGACACTTACTTCCGCTGAAGGCTGTGGATCTACTAGCACCAGCGCCGTTACGGGTAACATTGTCCAGACTGCTATAAATTACGCTTGGTCAAATCGCAACGTTGATCCAAAGAAAGCAAAACCAGCATATGCATCCGCCATAGCTAAAGCAAAGACTAACGGGAAATATACGGGTGGATGCGACGGAATGGATTGTGGTGCGTTCATTACGCGCGTCATGCAGGATAGTGGCGTTGATCCAAACTACGGAGGAGGAGGGAATACGGAAATTCAACTAAAGTATCTTCAATCCCATCCAGACCTTTATCAAGAAATTCGTCCGACAAACACCGCAGACTTGAAGCCAGGCGATATCGCCATACAGAATTCAGGGAATATACATCATACTTATATGTATGTCGGCAAGCAATCAGGCTTTAATTCTACGATTGCCTCAGCTTCACAGTGTCAACATTTCCCATGGGCCGGAAGCGAAGCACCAGCAGACCGTGCATATCATTGGTTTAGATATATAGGAAGCGGAGGAGGAGACTCAACAGATGTATAACAATATTGAACCTCGTGTACGCATAGCAATTGGTGTCTTTGCAGTAGTCTTTATATCACTTGTTTCATGGTATGTCGTCACACAAATATCGAGAATAGGGAAGATTGCTGTCGATATAGAAACAGCACCAGAAAACACTTCCATCAAGATAAATGGGAAAAACGCCCACACCGGAACTAACTACCTCAAGGAAGGTACATATACTTTTACAGCCTCGAAGTCCGGGTATGACCCAGCCACACAAAAGGTAACAATCACTAAAGTGAATAACTACGTAGCATTAATACCGAATCC